>JALVEY010000029.1 GCA_027030485.1 Persephonella sp. | reverse complement strand
TTAAAATCTCTTTTCTTATTTCAGGGTTTTTTAGATTGCCGTCTTTTGCCTCTGTGTAAACAACATTAAGATTTCTGAATTTTAAATGCCTCATCACAAAATGTTATCATATTTGAAACATTTTAAAAATCAGGAGTAAGAAAATGAAAATAGTGGACTTAAGAGGAAAAATATTCACAGAAAGCAAGGAGCTTGAAAATCTGATAAAAAGAAGTGAGATGGAAGTTGAACAGTTTGAAGGTTCTGTGAAGCAGATCCTGAAAGATGTGAAAGAAAAAGGAGATGAGGCTGTAATATACTACACAAAAAAATTTGATGGTGTAGAACTTACACCCCAAGAGTTTGAAGTTCCTTTCAGTCAGCTTGAAGAGGCTTACGAAGAACTTGATGAAGAAACAAGATGGGCTCTTGAGGTTGCATACGAAAGGGTAAGAAAATTCCATGAGGCACAGGTTGAGAACTCATTCTTTATAGAAGAAGAAGGAATGATATTAGGTCAGAAAGTAATACCTATGGAAAGGGCAGGTCTTTATGTTCCTGGAGGAAAGGCAGCTTATCCGTCGACAGTCATAATGAATGCTGTTCCTGCTATAGTAGCCGGCGTAAAAGAGATAATAATCTGTTCTCCAAATCCAAACAGATACACACTTGCTGCAGCATACATATGCGGTATAGAAAAGGTTTACAGAATAGGTGGAGCTCAGGCTATAGGTGCAATGGCTTACGGAACAGAAACGATCAAAAAGGTTGACAAGATAGTTGGTCCCGGAAATATCTTCGTTGCTCTGGCGAAGAAGAATGTCTACGGGTATGTTGATATAGATTCTATAGCCGGACCCTCCGAGATACTCGTGATAGCTGATCAGAATGCAAATCCTGAATGGGTCGCTGCTGATCTTTTATCTCAGGCTGAACATGATGAGCTTGCGGCAGCTATTCTTGTTACAACATCAAAAGAACTGGCACAGCAGGTTAAGGATATCCTTTACAACAGATTTCTTGTAAACTTCTCAAGGGAAAGCATAGCAAGAAAATCCCTTGAAAACTACGGTCATGCTTTTGTTGTTGATGATCTTGATACAGCTGCCGAAGTATCAAATCACATAGCACCAGAACATCTTGAGATAATGACTGAAAACCCGTTTAATCTTCTGAGCAAAATAAAACATGCAGGGGCAATTTTCTTAGGTAAATACTCAACAGAGCCCCTTGGAGATTATGTTCTTGGACCAAACCATGTCCTTCCAACAGGTAGAGCGGCAAGATTTTCATCACCTCTTGGGGTTTACGACTTTATTAAAAGATCATCAGTTATATACGTGACAGAAGAAGGATTTAGCAGAGTGGAAAAATACGCAAGAAAAATAGCAGAAGCAGAAGGTTTGGAGGCTCACAAATTAGGGGTAGAGATCAGATTATCAAAATAACCCAAAGAAATTTGACAATAACACACTAAAGTTATATATTTAAACTAAAATAAAACCTTATACAAGAGGTTCTGAATGGCAGAAAAAATGGATTATTATGAGATCTTAGGGGTAAGTAGAAATGCAACACAGGAAGAGATAAAGAAAGCCTATAGAAGGCTTGCCAGAAAGTACCACCCAGACCTTAACCCCAATAACAAAGAGGCTGAAGAAAAGTTTAAACAGATAAGTGAGGCGTATCAGGTTCTGTCTGATCCTGAAAAAAGAAAAATGTACGATCAGTTTGGCCATGCTGCATTTACTGGAGCTGGTGCAGGAAAAGAAAGTGGTTTTGAAGGTTTTAGCGGATTTGGAATGAATATTGATGATATATTAGAGGATCTTTTCAATTTCTCTGATTTTTTTGGAGAAGGCAGAAGGAGAACATACCAGGAGAAAAAAAGAACATACAGAAGCGAAAGAGGAGAGGACATATACCAGACTGTAACAATCTCCCTTGAGGACGCATACAAAGGAACAACCTTAACCATAGAAGTTCCAAGGTATGTTATATGTGAAAAATGTGCAGGAACAGGACAGAAACCTGGAAGTCAGCCTGCTGTATGTCCTGAATGTAGAGGGACAGGACAGATAACATATTCGTCAGGATTTATGCATATATCCCAGACATGTCCAAGATGTAAGGGTACAGGATACATACAGGAATCATGTGATCGGTGCAACGGTCGGGGTCTGGTTATGAAAACAGAAACCGTTAAGGTCAGAATACCTCCAGGGGTTGATAACGGAACAAAGCTGAGAGTTCCAGGCAAAGGACATAGCGGTAGATTTGGAGGACCCCCAGGGGATTTATGGATCATTGTAAATGTCCAGCCACACTGGCTTTATGAAAGGAAAGGGGACAACCTTTATATAAAGGTCAATATAAATGTTGCCGAAGCTATTACAGGAACAGAAATAGAAATTCCTACTATAGACGGAAAAACTGAAAAAGTTAAAATACCTGAAGGAACGCAGGGAGGTCAGCAGATAAGAATCCACGGAAAAGGAATGCCAAGGCTTAAATCTTCAGGATACGGAGATCTGGTTGTTGTTGTCAATGTGGTTATACCTTCAAAAAAAGAGCTTTCAAAAAAAGCCAAAAAATTGGTTGAAGAACTGTCAAAAGAACTTCCCAAACCAACAACAAGGTTTGAAAAACCTTAAAAAAAGAGGTGGTAAGCCATGAAAAAGGATAAAAAAAGAAAAAAAGAACCGTTATATATGATAGGGGCTGTATCAAGGATGTTCAACATCCACCCCCAGACGTTGAGGCTCTACGAAAGAGAGGGATTGCTTACCCCCTCAAGAACAGAGGGAAAAACAAGACTGTATTCACAGGAAGACATTGAAAAGCTTGAGTTTATTCTGTTTTTAACAAGAGAACTGGGAGTAAATCTTGCAGGTGTAGATGCGATACTCAGAATGAGGGAACAGATGATGCAGATGCAGAAGCAGATTGAGTACCTACTTGAATACATACAGGAAGAGATAAAAAGAAGATACGCAGAAAGTGTTGAGGAACAGCAAAACGCTTTAATGAGAATTCCAAAAGTTGAAATAACAAGAGTTGAGGAGTATATGTATAATAGATACAGAAAAGAGCAGGAAGGAGATTAATATTGGAAGAAGGCCTTCGGAAAGAGGTTGAGAACAACTTCAGTGAGGTTTTTTCTTATATTAAAACTATATTAGATGAGGAAATCTCCTCAATTGATCCACAGAAGATAGAAGATGGCGTCAGAATTGCTGTAGAACAGGAAGACCTTTATGAAGACTGGATTGATAAAATAGATTCAGCTCCCCTGCCTGAAATTGAAAAAATAGAAGAAATTCCCCATAATGACGGTATACACCTGAAAATTATTTACTCATTAACCGTTGACGAAGAGAAACAGATAAGAAAGATAAAAATAAAAAGCAACGGTAAAATAGATGTTTCTAACTACATAATAACTTACAGGGAGATAAACGGAAAAAAATTCAGGATAAAGATAGAGTACGACACTTACGGAAACCTTATATTCACATTTGAGAAAGAAGGATGAAAAAACTTATTTACTCACTGCCTGCTTCCCTTTTTGAGGTTTTTGTTGTTGAGTTTAACGGCTACGGGTTTGAGATTTTGAACAGAGATCAAAACGAAGTCATATTCGCCATATACTCTCAGGAAGAGGAGTTAGAGGGAATAAAAGAGGCTGTGGAGGAAATTTTTAAAGAGTTAGGGGGAGGAAGTCTTATCCTTGAGGAAGACATACCTGAGGAAAACTGGGAAGAGAAATGGAAAAACAACATAAAACCTGTAAAAATCCCTCCTTTTATAATAATTCCTGAGTGGGAAGTATATGCAGGAAAGGATCTTATACCTATCAAGATAAAAATCGGTATGGCGTTCGGAACAGGTCTCCATCCAACAACACAGATAATGCTAAAGTTTATATCACGGTTCGTAAAAAAGGGAATGAAAGTTCTTGATGTGGGAACAGGTTCAGGAATATTAGCTATAGCATCAGCTAAATTGGGAGCAGAAGTTGATGCTATTGATATTCAGGAAGAAGCTGTAAAGGAATGCATAGAAAACAGCTGGGAAAATGAGGTGAAAATCAATTGTGAAAAAAAATCTGTTGAACAGATAAACAAAAAATATGATGTAGTTCTTGCTAACCTCCAGATAGACATATTCAGGAATGTTTTTGACAAACTTCCGGAGCTGTTTGACAGATATTTGATAATAAGCGGGATTTTCAAAAATAAAGAAAAAGACGAAATAATAAATATGGCGAAAAGAAATAAACTAAAAATGGTGGAAGAAATATCACAACAAAAAGAAGGGGAGTTATGGTATGGATTTGTCTTTGAACAGATTCATTGATCACTCAAACTTAAAACCTTACGC
This sequence comes from Persephonella sp., assembly GCA_027030485.1. Lineage (GTDB taxonomy): Bacteria > Aquificota > Aquificia > Aquificales > Hydrogenothermaceae > Persephonella_A. Next base: position 10,276 of record JALVEY010000029.1, on the reverse strand, counting down.
CACTTTTGAAGATATAGAAATACTGTGCAAAGAAGCGATGCATTACAAATTTTTTGCTGTCTGTGTGAATCCTTTTTATGTAAAATATGCCAAGACAATGCTAAGTCATACAGGAATAAAAATCTGTAGTGTTGTAGGATTTCCCCTTGGGGCAAACACCCCAAAAACAAAGCTTGTAGAAGCCTCAACAGCTGTTAATGACGGAGCAGATGAGCTTGATATTGTCTGGAACATAGGTGCTTTCAAGTCAGGAGATTACGATTATGTAGAGAATGAACTGAAAACGATAGTTTCTTATACAGAAGATGTTGTCCACAAAATAATTGTAGAAACAGCTTACCTTACAGAGGAAGAGAAAAAAATAGCTATTGAGATAGTTATAAGCTCTGGAGCAGAATTTATAAAAACATCAACAGGGTTTGCACCCTCCGGAGCAAAAATTGAAGATATAAAGCTGTGGAGAAAAATAGCAGGAGATCGGATAAAAATAAAAGCTGCAGGAGGAATAAGAAATTATCAGACCGCCGCCGAAATGATAAAAGCAGGAGCAGACAGGATAGGAACAAGTCATGGTGTTGAGATTGTAAAGGGGCGGTAAATATGTATACAGAAGAAAAACAGAGACAGCTTATCCAGAAAACAAAACAGCTTTTAAATATAACGATAGATCAGATAAAAACGTTAGATGACGCAAAAGCAATAATAAACGATTTAAGAGAAGTGATAAGATACCACGACTGGAGGTATTATGTTCTTGCAAATCCTGTTATATCAGACTATGAATATGACAAACTTTTTCATCTGCTAAAAAAGATAGAGCAAAAGTTTCCAGAACTTATAACCCCCGACTCACCTACACAGAGGGTTGCTTCCGGTCTAACAAAAGAGTTTCCTCAGGTAAAGCACCTTGCCCCTATGCTTTCCCTTGATAACTCTTACAATGAGGAAGACCTCAGAGATTTTGATAGAAGGGTAAAAGAGGCAACCGGTCTCTACACAATTGAGTACTCGGTAGAGCCAAAATTTGACGGTGCGGGAATATCACTTGTGTATGAAGACAACCTCTTTATTAGAGGTGCAACAAGAGGTGATGGTATTGTTGGGGAAGACATAACAAACAACCTGAAAACTATAAAAACTATACCACTGTCGGCAGACTTCAAAAGCTACGGGATTAAAAAAATCGAGATAAGAGGAGAAGTTCTTATAAGAAAGGACCTCTTTAAGGAAATAAATCAGGAAAGGTTAGAGGAGGGCCTACCCCCATTTGCAAACCCCAGAAATGCGGCAGCAGGTTCTATAAGGCTTCAAGACCCCAAAGAAGTAGCCAGAAGGGGTCTTGAGGCTTTTGTTTACCAGATAACATACGCTGTTGATCCTGAAGGAAACAACCTTTTAGGAACAAAGATAAAAAAACATAATGAATCTATCAGAATGCTGTATGAGCTTGGGTTCAGATCTCCATTTAAAGAGATAAAGGTGTGCAGAGGAATAGATGAAGTTATAGATTACTGCAGACAGTGGCAGGAAAAAAGGGACGAATATCCGTATGAACTTGATGGAATGGTCGTTAAGGTAAATGATATAGCTCTTTATGAAAAACTTGGTGTAACATCACACCACCCCAGATGGGCTATAGCCTTTAAGTTCAAAGCAAGACAGGCAACAACAAGAATAATAAAGGTTGTTTTTCAAGTTGGAAGAACAGGTGCTGTAACTCCTGTAGCCAAGCTTGAACCTGTTGAGATAGGCGGAGTTACTGTCTCCTCAGTATCTTTAATAAATGAGGATTTTATAAAAGAAAAAGATATAAGAATAGGAGACCTTGTTCTTATAGAAAGGGCAGGAGATGTTATACCTTATGTTGTTAAGGTAATAACAGAAGCAAGAACAGGAAAGGAAAAACCTTTAGAATTTCCTAAAAACTGTCCTTCTTGCGGATCTCCTCTTGTTAAACCTCCGGGAGAAGCTGTGTGGAGATGTGTCAATATAAACTGTCCGGCTCAGGTTGTTGAAAGGATGATATACTTTGCTTCAAAAGATGCTATGGATATAAGAGGGCTTGGAGAAGCCATAATAAGAAAGTTTTATGAGCTTGGTTATCTAAAATCTATTCCTGACATATACAGACTTCCCTATGAGAAAATAAAAAATCTTGAAGGCTGGGGCGAAAAGTCTGTTGAAAATCTGAAAAAAGCTGTTGAGGAATCAAAACACAGACCTATAAACAGGCTTATCACAGGATTGGGTATCAGATATGTTGGAAAGGTAACAGCAAAAACACTCGCCGAGCATATAAGGTGTGTTGAGGATCTTGAGAAATGGTCTGTTGAAGAGCTTGAAACACTTCCTGACATAGGCTATGTTGTCGCAAGGAGCATTTACGACTTTTTCCACAATGAGCAGAACATCAATATGATAAAAGAGCTTAAAAGTTTAGGGGTTCAGACATGTAAGGAAAAAGAGGAAAAAGTTCAACATATATTTGATGGAAAAACATTTGTTTTTACAGGAGCTCTTAAGTGCTGTTCAAGGGAAGTGGCACAGGAGATAGTTGAGAGGTTAGGGGGACATGCTACAAACTCTGTAAGCAAAAAAACAAGCTATGTTGTTGTGGGAGAAAATCCCGGATCAAAATTCAGAAAAGCCCAGCAGCTTGGTATAACAACGATAAACGAGGATGAGTTTATCCAAATGATAAAAGATCACATCCCTGAGGATTTAAAGAAAGATATAAAATTTAAATAGGATTTAATTTTTAATTCTTTCTACCTTCAGATTTTTGTAAAAAATTTTTATATCTTGTAAAGCTCTTTGAGCCTTCAGGAGTTTTCTTTTTCTTTTGTCTTTTATCTTCTTGTCAAGCTCAGGAAGTAGGGAAAAATTCGGGTTCATAGGCTGAAGTTCCTCTTTAGGTTCTGTTATGTATTTTACAAGTCCTCCAAGCATTGTTGTTTCAGGTGGAACGACCGGTTCCTGACCTTTTAACATTCTTGAAACATTTATCCCTGCAAGTATTCCCGTGGCAGCAGAAGCCGCATACCCTTCAACACCTGTTATCTGCCCTGCAAACAAGATTTTTGGGTTTTTTTTAAGCTGGAGTGTTGGTTTCAGTAGTTTCTGGGACTGTATAAAAGTGTTTCTGTGTATTGATCCAAGTCTTACAAAGACGGCATTTCTCAGTGCTGGGATAAGCCTGAAAATCCTTTTTTGCTCAGGATATTTAAGTTTTGTCTGGAAACCAACCATAGAAAGAAGGGTTCCTTCCCTGTTTTCTTTCCTAAGCTGAACCACAGCAAAAGGCTGTTTTCCTGTTTTTGGATCAGTCAAGCCAACAGGTTTCATAGGACCAAAGAGAAGTGTCTGTTTTCCTCTTCTTGCTATTTCTTCCACAGGAAGACACCCCTCAAAAAATACAGCTTTCTCAAAATCTTTTAATGGAACCTGCTCACCTTTAAGAAGTTCGCTGTAGAATAACTCGTATTCCTCTTCTGTAAGAACACAGTTAAAATAATCCCCTTCTCCTTTACCGTATCTGTCCCCCCAAAAGCCTTTTGAGTAATCAACAGTCTCTGCATCAACTGTAGGTGCTATAGCATCATAAAAATAAAGATGCTCTGCTCCTGTGATTTTCTGAATCTCTTTTGAAAACTCTTCAGATGTAAGGGGTCCTGTGGCTATTATAATAAAATCGTAGTTTTCTGGAAGTTTTGTAATCTCTTTTCTAATAACATTAATATTTGGGTGGTTTTCTAAAATCTGTGTTATTTTTTTTGAAAACTTTTCCCTGTCAACAGCCAGAGCCCCACCTGCAGGAACAGAAAACTCTTCAGCTGCAGACACAACAACAGAGCCTAATATTTTCATCTCCTCTTTTAAAAGACCTGCGCCTGTGGTGATTTCTTTTCCACCAAGGGAGTTTGAGCATACAAGTTCAGCAAAATTTTGTGTTCTATGGGCAGGGGTTTGTTTTACAGGTCTCATCTCGTATAAATCCACATTAAAACCTTCTTCTGCTATCTTATAAGCTGCCTCACTTCCTGCAAGACCTGCCCCTATTACCGCAACTCTTTTCATTTTTTCCCGTTTTTATAGATATTTGCCTTAAAATTAGGAATTATCTCCTATTTTTCAACTTTATCTTCCAATTTGAACAGATACTTCATTATGAAAGGAGGTATCAGGGTGGTAAGAATAACAATAAAAACAACAGCCGAGTATATCTCATTCGTGAAAACCTTTGCTGTTCTTCCTAATTCAGCAAATATAAGCCCCACTTCACCTCTTGGAACCATTGAAGTTCCTATTATGAGCCTTTTCAGATTACTTACACCTTTAATAAGGTAAGCTCCACCAACCTTACCTATTATTGCGATTATTAAAAGTGAGAATGTAAGCAGCCAGAATGTTGAAGAGCCGAAATCTATCTCCTTCAGATTCATAGAAAGACCAACAGTTACAAAGAATATAGGTGTAAACAGGTAAATAAGAGGTCTCATCTGGGATTCTAACTTTTCAACGAAATGTGGATCTGCTTTGAGAGCTATTCCAAAAGGCAGGAAAAATCTTCTTGAAAGGGCTATCCCTGCTGCAAAGGCACCTATTATCTCAGGAGCTCCAAACAGATGGGCGATGTACGAGAAGAACAGTATAAGGGAGATAATAATGGTCGGGATAAATCCGGGAAGTTTTCTGTATTTTAGATCGTATATATGGATAAATTTAGACATTACAGCTGCCAGAGCAGGAGCTGTTGCGAAGAAAAATGCTACAAGGATTATTATTTTGATGGTGTTCTCAAGGTTTACCTGTCCTGTTAAGGCAAAATCTGCCAGTATTACAAGGAGAATAACACCTATAACATCGTCAAGCACAGCCGCTCCAACAACGATCTGGGACTCGGTTGTTCTTTCTTTGCCTAAATCTTTCAGTACTCTGACGGTTATCCCGATACTCGTTGCTGTCAGTGTTCCCCCTACAAATAAAGATGTAACAAGAGGCAGTTCAAATATGTAATAACTGATCATAAAACCCCCTAAAAATGGAACAACAGCCCCAAACAGAGCAACAGTTACAGATTTCATTCCTTCCTTTTGGAGTTTCTTTATATCTGTCTCAAGTCCCACCTCAAAAAGAAGTAGTATTATACCTACCTCTGCAAGTATTTTTATAATCTCGTTTACCTCAACTATTCCAAGCAAGCTGGGTCCTATTATAATTCCTGCAAAAACCTCCCCTAATACAGGAGGTATCTTCATATATGAGAAAATCTCAGCAAATATCCTTGCAGACACAAGAATGATTAAAAGGCTCAAAATAAACTCATGCATTTCCATGTTCAACTGATCTCCTGAGTATTTTTGGAAATTAAAAAAGGAGGGCTACTTCCAGTTTTCCTCCCCTGTAGTGAACACCTCTTTTTTCCAGATAGGTGCCCTTGCTTTTGTTTCATCTACAATGTATCTGCAGGCTTCAAATGCTTCCTGTCTGTGTCCTGCCCAGACCACAACAAGAAATGACGGTACAAGAACGGGAACTACACCTGTTCTGTGGTGGACAACAGCATGTTTTATACCAAACTTTTCTTTTGCTTCCTGTATTATCTCTGTTATAACCTTTTCTGCCATTGATGTGTATGATTCATAATGAAGTTCTTTAATGTCTCCATCTTCAGGTGCAGATCTGGGAATTCCCAAGAAAATATCAACAGCTCCGCAGGTTTTATCCCTGTAGCTGTTTAGAACCTCATTTATATCAAACCATTTTTCTCCTATGTAAACCTCAGGTATGCCCATTTTACCTCCTTTAACATTGTTTTCCCTTTTCTATATATTTATCAAACTTGATCTTCTCGTAGCACCCAGAGCCGAGGTAATCAAGAATATTTATAAAATCCTTCTTTGGTATGAACCCAGGCTGGTAAAACAGAACTTTAAAGTTATCTTTTGGATCAAAAACTACTATTGTAGGATACCCTGTAACCTTGTAAACAAGGGCAAGGGCAGACTCTTCCATCTTTTCTTTTGTTTCAGGATCTATAACCATTCTGTCTCCGTTAACATCAATTATGGCTATATTTACATTGTTCTTTATCTTTTTTTCCTTAAAGTCTGGCTGGCTTAACACCTCTTTGTGAAGTTTCTCACAGTACCTGCAGTTTTCTGATTCAAAAATAAGTATAAGAAATTTTTTGTTTTTTATAGCATCCTCAATTATAGGGTTTGGATCAACAGCAAATTTGTTAGATTTTTTATCTGTGCTTTCACAGCCGATTAAGCTGTATGCAAGCACAAATATAAATAAAAATCCTAAAACTTTTCTCATTTTCCCACCTCAAGACAGTTTTTTTAGGGCATCTTTTATCCTTCTCATTCCTTCTTTGATGTTGTCCATTGATGTTGCGTAAGATAATCTTATGTACCCCTCCTTGCCGAAAGCAGACCCGGGAACAACAGCAACTTTCGCCTCCTCAAGAAGATAAGCTGTCAGATCAATATCATTTTTGATATTCCCTTTTATGTATGCAGAAATATTTGGAAATACATAAAAAGCCCCTTTTGGAACAGGACAGGTAATACCCTCAATTGAAAGAAACTCATTCACCACATAATCCCTTCTTTTTCTGAACTCTTCTTTCATCACTGCTGGGAATTTTCCTTTGTCCTCAAGTGCTGCCAAACCACCGTACTGGGCGAAAGATGTTGGATTGGAGATTGTCTGGGACTGGATAATTGACAGCTTTTTAATGTATTCTTCCGGTGCTGCTACCCAACCAAGCCTCCAGCCTGTCATTGAGTAAGCTTTAGAAAATGCGTTAACTGTAAATGTTATATCCCTGACCTCTTTACCTAAAGAGGCTATACTGACATGTTCCTCCTCATAACAAAACTCCTCATAACATTCATCAGAAATAATCAAAATGTCGTTCTTCAGGCATATTTCTGCTATCTTTTCAAGTTCGTTTCGTGGAATAACTGCCCCTGTGGGATTTGAGGGAGTATTTATTACAACAGCTCTGGTTTTTTCTGTTATACCACTTTCAACAATATCTGCAGTAAGGACAAAACCATTTTCTTCTGCCGTTTCAACTATAACAGGTTTGCCGTCGCAAAGTTTTATCTGCTCTGTGTAAGAAACCCAGTAAGGAGCAGGAACTATCACCTCGTCGCCGGGATTTAAGATAACAGCGAATATCTCGTAAAGTCCCATCTTTGCTCCGGGGGTGACGATAACTTCCGAAGGTTTGTAATCAATACCGTTTTTTTCTTTCAGTCTTTTTGCTATTCCTTCCCTAAGCTCAGGTATTCCTGCAGATGGTGTATATTTGGTTTTCCCTTCCTTTAGAGCTTTTACTGCTGCCTCTTTTACAAAATCAGGAGTGTCAAAATCAGGCTCTCCTGCCCCGAAACCGATGATATCTATCCCTTTTTTCCTCATTTCTGCAGCTTTGGCTGTGATTACGAGGGTCTGTGACGGCTTTACCCTCAAAACTCTATCAGAAAATTTCATTTTTTCCTCCTGATAATATTTGTCATTCAATATTTTATCCTAAAATTTGAATAAACATTCTTTTAATATAACTACTTTTCCGTTTTCTGTTTCAAACTCCCTGTTTTCTTCAGCAAAATTTCTCAAAACATAACCAAGACCACAGCTCCTGTCAGGTGTTAAAGAGGTAATAATTCCTATTAGCTTTCCGTTCAGCAGTATTTTTCCGTTTTCCCTTAAAATGTCGTGTAAAAACAGCAGATCATCTGTATATGAAAGATTTTTTGTCTGGATTTTACTTTTTTCTCCATAAACTTTTATTTTAAACTTGTTTAATTCTGCCCAGAACATACACTACCTCCTGAAAAATTTCCTGTTATATTCTATTTCTGGTGAAATAAAACTTTTATGAGATAGGTTGTGTTGATGGTAAAAAAAGAAAGGATTGATAAGTTTCTTGTTGAGAAGGGATTTGTTGAAAGCAGGGAAAAAGCCCAGAGACTTATTCTGTCGGGAGTTGTTTTTGTTAACGGACAGAGGGTTGATAAACCGGGAACAAAGATAAAAACAGACTCCCAGATATACATAAAAGAAAAAGAAAAGTATGTTTCCAGAGGCGGATATAAACTTGAAAAAGGGATAAAAGTTTTTAAGCCTGATCTTAAGAACAAAATATGTATTGATATAGGCTCATCAACAGGAGGTTTTACAGACTGCCTTCTACAACACGGGGCAAAAAGGGTATATGCTGTTGATGTTGGAACACACCAGCTACACGAAAAGCTGAGGAGAGATCCAAGGGTTGTTCTACTTGAGAAAACAAACGCAAGGTATCTAACAAAAAAGGAAATACCTGAGAGTATACAGTTTTTTGTCTCTGATGTTTCTTTTATATCTATCCTGAAAATACTTCCAAATATATGCGGTCTTATAGAGGACGGGGCTGAAGGGATAATACTTATAAAGCCCCAGTTTGAGCTCTCAAAAAAAGAGGTAAAGGGAGGGGTTGTTAAAGATCCTGAACTTCACAAAAAAGCAGTCAAAAAAGTGATCCATGGACTTGAGGAAAGCTGTTATTGTGTTAAAGATTTAGACTTTTCTGAAACCTGGGGACCTGAAGGTAATATAGAGTTTCTTGCTTATCTGGTGAAAAAAGATGACAACAGTCAATGCAGAGGGAAAATAACAGATGAGAAAATAGATGAGGTGGTGAAAAAAGCCCACGAAAAATTCAGCAGTAAATGATTATCCTCATAGAAATTGCTTTTGTGAAGAATAATAACTATCTTATGCAGGAGAAAAAAATAAAAAGGGCAAGGAATGGAAGTTTTAGACTACCACAAACTGAAAATTTTTAAGACTGTTGCAGACACAAGGAGTTTTTCAAAAGCTGCAGAGCTTCTGTTTCTCTCCCAGCCGACAGTAACCCTACAGATAAAAAAAATAGAAAACTATCTGGGAATAACGCTTTTTAAAAGGGAGAAAAAAGGTGTTGTCCTTACAGAAGAAGGAAAACTTCTTTACCAGTACGCATCTAAAATTCTTGATGACTACAGCCTTCTTGAGGAAGGTCTTTCAAATCTGAGGGAAAACCTCCAGAGAAATCTCAGAATAGGTGCAAGTACAACTATAGGGGATTTTCTCCTTCCTGACATACTTCCTGATTTTATAAAAAACAAAGGGGACATAAAAGTAAACCTTTTTGTTGGAAACTCAAAAGAGATAGAAGAAGGAATACTATCAAAAACCTTTTACATAGGACTGATTGAAGATGAAGTCCATTCAAACAAGTATGAAAAGTTTGAGTTTTTTTCTGATGAGATCATTTTAATTGCTTCTAAGAATACGAACATTTCTGATGTTATTGAGCCTGAAGATCTAAAAAAATACAGGTTTGTATTCAGAGAACAGGGTTCAGGGACAAGAAATATCATTGAGAAAAAGCTTGAAAAAAAAGGTGTAAGGATAAAGGCTGATATTGAGATAAGCAGTAGTAAGGCGATAGCAAGGTTCGTCGCAAACTCAGATTATTTATCTTTCGTATCAAGGCTTGTGGTTAAAAATCTTTTAGGTATTCATCTAAAAGAGGTAAAAATTAAAGGTATTAAATTTACAAGAAAGTTTTACTGTATAACCCAGAAAAATATCAGACTTCCAAAGATAGACAGAGAGTTTATAAATCATCTTCTAAGTATTGAGGGAAAACTTTAAACCTGATTTTATCAAAAAACTACTTGACTTCTTACCTGATCTTATTAATAATAAGTACTATTACTGGTATTGCTCACCACCACTCTCCCCCTTTATACTGGGCTCTCTGCGAGCCCTCTTTTTAAATAACACCGCTTTTTAATATGTCATGCATATGAACAAGACCTGCAGGTTTTCCCTCTTCAACTACAGGTAGGACGGTTATGTTGAATTTTTCCATTATTTCAAGGGCTTCAACCACAAGAATCTCTTTTGTTATTTTCTTTGGATTTTTTGTCATTGCTTCATCGGTTCTGCTTTTGTCTATGCTTCCCCCTTTTTTGATAAATCTTCTAAGATCCCCGTCTGTTATTATTCCAACAAGGTTATTGTCCCTGTCAACAATAAGGGAAGCTCCAAATCCTTTTTCTGACATCACAACAACAGTTTCCTTAAGAGGTGTGTCAGGTTTTACAACAGGGAGTTCGTCCCCTGTGTGCATTATTTCATAAACCCTCATCAGCTTTTTGCCTAATGATCCTCCCGGGTGAAATCTGGCAAAATCCTCAGCTGTAAATCCTCTCAGCTCAAGAAGAGC
>JALVEY010000028.1 GCA_027030485.1 Persephonella sp. | reverse complement strand
TTCTTGATCTGTCCCATGAGTACAGACCCTGTGGAAGAAACCCAAATACTGTGTTTTCAAGGGAGAGAACCGCTCCGTTTTCAAGTATTTTTACAACTTTTCCTTTTACAACTTTTCCTTCTTCAAGTAGGCTGAATATCTGCTCTTTTTTCTTTTCTTCCTCTTCTTTTATAACATCTTTTCTTGAGACAACGATGTTTGGACCCTTTTCCCTTTCTTCAAACTTTATTACATAAACCTCAAATTCTGCAGGAGGATACTCTTCTCCCTTTTTTAAACCTGATTCTGAGTATGGAAGGTAAGCTTTAACCCCGTCTGTATCAACTAAAAAACCTTTATTAACCTTTTTTATCAGTTTTACTTTTACTTTCTGTCTGTTATCAAAGGCATTCTTAATATTTTCAAGACTTTTTCTGTAAATTATAGGTTTTCTTGATATCAGGTCATATCCTTCTTTATTTTTCTTTCCAAGATAGACAGCTTCTATCTCGTCTCCTTCTTTTAATCCTTCTATCTCCTTTGAATCTATAGCAACTTCTGTTTTCTGCCCTACATCAACAAATGCTGTGTTCTCCCGTATTTTAACTATCTTTCCTTTTACAATCTGACCTTTGTGGTAAAAATGTATGTTTGAAGATTCTTCCTCTAACAGCTTTTCAAACTCATCATGAAAGTTTTCCATAATAAACCCCGTTGTGTTGGTTGCTTAAACAGAAATTTTAGCATTTTTTCCTGTATTTTTCCTTCAGTTTAGACTTCGTTTTTGCGTTTGAAAATTATTTTTCAGATACCAGTCTATAAAAAAATCTATTTTCTTTCTTTTAGAAGATCCTTTCTTGTCAGCTTTACTTTTATTATTATCTCTACTCTATCATTTCTTCTTCTCAGAAGAGGATGGTTCCATGTGTATATAGGTTTTGTATTCCCAAATCCTGTGGCAGACACCTTTTTAGGATCAACGCCGTTTTTTATAAGGAACTCGGCAACAGCAACAGCTCTTTTTACAGAAAGTTCCCATGGATCAACCCCTTTAGGAGGAGTTATGTCTGTGTGCCCTTCTACCCTAATGTCTATTTCATTTTTTGAAAGAGCTTTCAATACCTGTGCAACACTTTTTAAGGCTTTTTTAGCATCTTCTGAAAGTTGGGCGCTGTCTTTTTGAAAAATAACATCATTGAACAGTCTTAATATGACATAATCTTCAATAACCTCAACCTGATACGCATGGATAGGTAATATTCTTTTAATTCTTTCTTTTAATGATAAAGCCATATCCTTTGGCAGCATACTTATAGGAGGGAGGAGAGATAGAGTTTTTGTGTATTGGAGAACTTTTTCTCCCTGAAAATACCACAGAAATTTCATTAGCTTTTTTATGTCCAGAACACTCATTGAGTAAAGAAGGATAAAGAATGTAAGGAGAAGGGACATCAGATCGCTAAAACTTATAAGCCAAGCTGGAACACTGGGACATTCTTCCTTTTTTTTCCTCGCCATCTTTTCACCTATGATGCGTCAATAACAAACTCAACTCTTCTGTTTTTAGCTCTGTTTTTGGGAGTATCATTAGGAGCTATAGGTCTGTAGGGACCATAACCTCTTGCCGCAAGATATTTTTCTGGATAACCGCACTGGAGAAACATCTTTAGTATATTAAGAGCTCTAAATGCTGAAAGCTCAAGATTTGAGCTGTATTTCTTTGTTTTTACAGGAGTGTTATCGGTATGTCCTTCTATAATAACTGTAAAACCAGCTGGTTTCATTTTCCTACATAGATCGAAGATATAAGGTATCGCTTCTGGATATGGAGTTGCACTTCCAGGGGGGAAAAATCTGTCTGTATTTATTCTAAACCTGATTATGCTACCGTGCTGTATTACATCAGCCTGTATTCCTGCTTTTTTTAACTTCTGTTGAATCTCGTAAAGTGCCTCTGTTAACATCTTTTTTCTCTTCATTTTTGGGTACATCTGGGGAAATTCAAGGGGGACATTCGATTGGTTCAAAAGTTTCTGCTCAAGGTATATTTTTCTCCCACCTAACGATTCAGTAACTCCTTTTATAACCATGTGGAACTTTTCAAGGGATATGGTACCCATTGAAAACAGAAGGATAAAGAATGTAAGGAGAAGGGACATCAGATCCCCAAAACTTATAAGCCAGCCGGGCATTTTTTTGCATTCTTCTTTTTTTTTGCGTGCCATTATAATTCTTCTCCGGCTTTAACCCCTAAGAGAGACATCAATTTTCCTCTAAGAACATTCGGATTTGTTCCGCTGTTTATCGCTTCCACTGTTAAAATGTAGCTTTCTTTGAGAAGAAGAGACAGATCTTTGTAATATTTCAACTTTTTTGAAACAGGAACGCACACAGCATTTGCAAGGATTGCCCCATAAAGGGTTGTTATCATGGCAACAGCCATTCCTGGACCTAAGGCTGAAGGGTCATTCAGGTTTTGAAGCATCTGTATGAGTCCTATCAGGGTACCAATCATTCCAAAAGCAGGGAACAGTTCTCCAAGAGCCTCCCAAACAGAAACTTCTGTTGATAAATCCTGATCTACCTTCATAAGAGCGGTTTCTGCATTACTTTTAATCTCTTCTATATCCTGACCATCTATCAACATTCTCATTATGTCTCCAAATAACTGATCTTTTTCATAAAAGCTGTCTATATCTGATTCCAGAGCCAGTATCCCATTTTTTCTTGCTTTGTTTACAATATCCACCAGAAAATCTATATGTTCTAATGGATCAGGAAGACCGGGCTTGAATGCTTTTCCTATGGCTTTAACACCGTTTAAAAGCTCTTTTAGAGGATATGATGAAAGAGAAGCTGCAAAACCTCCACCTACAACAATGAGAATTGATGGTATATTAACGAAAGCAAGGGGACTTCCTCCTAAAGCTATGGAGATTATAAGAAGTAAAAATGCTCCAACTATACCTATTAGCGTTGCTATATCCAACTTAATCCTCTCTATTCAAAGAGTTTTAATCTTTTATACTCTTTTAAAAGCTTTTGCTGTTCATTTTGAACGAACTTGATCAGATAGTTTTTATCTTCATTTTTTATTTTTGAAAATTCTGTACCATAACACACATTTTTCCCTATTTCTCTTATGTTCTTCACCACTGCAACCCCTTCTACATGTCTGTCTTCAAACTTTATTTTTAAAATGATCTCTGTTCCTACATTCATTTTCAGGTTTTTTGTATCAATAACATTTATACAGAAACCAACTCCGTCTATACTAATATCGGTAGTTTGTATATCCAGTTTTACCTGATTTCCTTCTTTATCTGTTGTTAATACTTCAAGGGGGAGATTAACTTTCAGTCTAAAATCTTTTCTTCTCTGGATTTGGAGGAATTTAAATGTGTGTGGGATTTTTATTATGTATTTTCCGTCCTCATCATATATCTCCTCAATTCTCCCTTCTACTATATAGACCGCATCATCTTCTCTGGTAAACCTGATTTTTACGGTATCTCCCTTTTTGAACGGAAATGGTGGTTTTTTATCAATGATGTACCAGTACATAAACTTTTCATCTTTGTCGTAAAGGGCAACAGGGAATACCCTGTTTTCAAACAAAAGGTTTCCTGTCTGGAAAAGGTCTATATCTTTTGTTGATATTAAAGGCATAAAAGGAGGAATTCTGTCAAACCCTAACTTTCTTCTCATATTTTTTATTATGTTTTCTTTGTAATCAGGGTTTTCTTCTATGTAAGCCTGAATTACCTTTTCAAAAGGGGCTTTGTACTCTATAACCAGAAAAGGATCCTTGTGGAGTTTCTGGGAGTATTTCCAAAGAATTTCAAGTTCTGTTTTTGTTAATCCGTAATTTTCTCCATTTCTGAAAAAAAGCCTTTTGAGATACCGTTTTGACACAAATTCTTCAAATTTTTCCCAAAAAACAAGGAAAAAGCCTATCAGTGCAAAGATAAGTATTACTATGATTACGGCAAATATGTTTACATTCTCAATTGTTGTTTTAAATGCGTCAACTACTATATTTACCCTTTCATCCACATCTCTCTCCGGACTGGAACAGGATTATACTTCTATTTCGTAATTTCCCTGATTTTCTCAACAACCTCCTTTATTATCCAGTCCGGAGTAGAAGCACCTGCTGACACGCCGATATTCTCTGCCCCTTCAAACCATTCAGTTTGAAGCTCATCAGCTTTTTCAATATGGTATGTGTTTGGATTAAGGGCTTTTGATATCTGGGCAAGCCTTCTTGTATTCCCGCTGTGTTTTCCACCTATTATGATCATCAGATCAACCTCTTTTGCTATCCTTTTAACCTCTTCCTGTCTGACTGATGTGGCATCACATATTGTGTTAAATACTTTCAGTTCTTCAACGTTTGATGCTATGTACCCAACAGCTTCCTCAAAAAAT
>JALVEY010000027.1 GCA_027030485.1 Persephonella sp. | reverse complement strand
ATATCAGCAAAAGGATATGTTCTGGTGTTTGACGACATTACGGAGATAGTTGCTGCAGAAAAGGTTCTCGCATGGAGGGAGATAGCACAGAGGATAGCACACGAGATAAAAAATCCTCTGACGCCGATAAGGCTGTCTGCAGAAAGGATAAAAAGGCAGTATGAAAACAATAACCCGAAGTTTCCGGATATCCTGAAAAAATCTGTTGATGTAATATTCACAGAGGTTGATCATCTGTCTAAACTTGTTAAGGATTTCGGTCAGTTCGCATCTACGGAGAAAAATGTAAATAAGAAGGAACTGTCCCTGTTTGAAATACTTAATGAGCTAAAAAACAGCTACCAATCAGAAAAGTTTGAGATAAAAATTGATCTACCGGAAGACATAAAGATAAAGGCAGATCCTAAACTGATCAGACAGGCTTTCCTGAATATAATACAGAACAGTTATGAATCTATTAAGGACAGCAGAGGTATTCTTAAGATCTGGGCTGTAAAAGATAACGGAAAGGTTGAGATATTTTTTAAAGACAACGGAAAAGGTATTTCCCCTCAGGATCTTGAAAAGGTTTTTATCCCTTACTACTCAAAAAAATCAAAAGGATCAGGTCTTGGACTTGCAATAACAAAGGATATTATTGAAAAACACGGAGGGAGTATAAAGGCACTTCCCTCAGAAGATGGGGCTCTTTTTAAGGTAGAGCTAAAAGCAGATTAACCCCACACTTTTTTTATAAACTCTATCAGTGCTTTGTTAAAATCCTCAGGATTTTCAAAAGGCGGAAGGTGTGCACTGTCAGGTAGTGTGATAAACTCAGACCCTTTTATACCGTCAGCTATATTTTTGACTATGTCCGGAGGTGTGACCTTTTCATCGTCCATTCCTGCAACAACGAGGACAGGAACATTTATTGAGGGGAGAACTCCTGTATTGTCAGGTCTGTCTGCAAGGGCTTTTAATGCCTTTATTATTCCCTCTTCTGTAGCTTCATTCATGATGCATCTGAGTTTCTCCATCTTTTTGCTGTCCTTTTTTGTTGACGGTGAAGTCTGGGCATCAAGCATAAAATCTATCAGAAAATCCTTTCCCTCTTTTTTTATCCTATCAATCGTTGCGTATCTTCCTTTCTTTGCCTCTTCTGTATCTGCTTCTGCTCTTGTTGAAACAAAAACCAGCCCGTCCACTATCTCAGAGTATCTTCTCCAGACATCAAACATAATGTACCCGCCCATTGAGTCCCCGACAGGTATAACTTTTTTTACCCCTAAATCTTTTATCTTTCCCAGTATAATATCTGTCAGTGTTTCTATTGTGTATTCTGAAGGAAAGTTTCTCTCATTTCCAAATCCGGGATAATCAACAGCTATGTATGGGATACCTTCTTCCTCAAGGGCTTTAAACTGATCGCAGAACATTTTGCTGTTTAATGGAAATGCATGGAGAAACAAAACAGCCCTTTCCATAAATACCCTCATTTTACCCTCCTTTTTTATTTAAGTTTATCAAAATTCAAGCTGTATGTAATCGTCTACAGCGTTTGCCAGAAACTTTTTGCCTGTTATCAAAGCTTTCTGTTTTGTCTCATTAGCCAGATTTAATGCCTTTTCCTTCTCACCTAAAATATTCATAGTCCGAAACAGGGGAACATTAAGGCTAACAGGATTTTTAAGCTTTTTTATGTGAGTTTTAATCTCTTCTTTTAATCTTTTTATCTCATCTTTGTTTTCTTTGAAAACTGATATGTATGCGTTATAAAAAACATACAAAACATTCTCTTTTTTTTCTGAGGAAAAATTATTAAATGCAATCTCTATCTCTTTTTTTATCTCTTTTAGCTTTTTTTCTTTGAGGTTTTCTTTAAGGAGTATCTCATTTATCTTTATTATCAGTCTGTGATCCTTTGAGACAACATCAGGCAGTGTATTTACCACTTCCCTGTATTCCTGTTCAAATCCCAGAATGTATATATTTGTCAAGAACTGGTTTATATACTTTTTGAATGGATTTTGGAGATATGGTGTCAAAACCGACGGCTTTTTCAGGCTGTATTCTTTCAGATCCTTTATCTGACAAACAAACTCCTTTATGTAGTCATCTATATCAAGAATAAGGGATAGGAAAGAATCCTCAATCTGAAGGTAAGAACCTACTATATTGATTATCTGGAAAATGTTGTTTTCTTCCGGATATGGAAGTATCCCTTCATCAATCATAAATTTTTTCAGGTTGTATCCTTTTATCAGGTAGCCGACAGCTTTTTCGTCATCTGAATGGATTTTCAGCGAATACATGTACATAAACTGGTAAAAGTCAGATGCATTTTTGTAATTTTCCCCTAAAAGGGAAGGAAATTTTATATAAAAATCTTTTATATGTTTTACAAACTCTATCAGGTATTTGATGTAGTTTAAACGGTCGTCCATTATAAGTAAAGCGTTCAGAACTCTTCTGAGGGTGTATATTCTAACAAGCATCTCATCAGACTGATCAGATGAAAATCTCTCTATTATTCTATTTCCAAAAAAAACAGAAAGATCAAATTCTCCTGAATGCTCAACGCTGTCAAAAACAGTGTCTATTATCTGATACCCTTTTTTCTTAATGTTCTTTAAAATGTTAGTTAAAAAACCTATAGTAAATTTTAGCTCCTGTGTACCGTATCCGGTCAGTATCTGGTCGTAATCTTTCTCAGAAGAGCCAATGGCTGTGTTTAAGGATCTGTATTCATCAAAAAAATCTTTCAGGTTGTTTTCCTCTATTTTTAAGTCCTGCAGGAAACCTTCAAGAAGAAAGCTCATAATAAATCTCCGAATACACCTACAACAGGTGCATGATCTGAAGGCTTTGGAGTTTTTCTTCTTCTTGTCCACATATCAACATAAACATCTTTTAAGTGCGGGATAACAGGTTTTGTTGCAAGAATGTAATCTATCCTCATTCCCTCATCTCTCCATACAGCCCCACCGATGTAATCCCACCATGTAAACTGTTTTTTCTGGGGGTAAAGATACCTGAAGCAGTCATAAAAACCCCAGTTTAAAACCTTCCTGAAAAGCTCCCGTTCCTCAGGCATTGTTCCTATGCTGTCTTTTAAAAGTTCAGGGTTCCACACATCTATATCCTCAACAGCAACATTAAAATCCCCAACCATCACGATTTTCTGATCTGGAGAAAAATTTTTATTAAGGAAATCAAGAAAAGCCCTGTACCAGTCCAGTTTGTAGTAATATTTTTCTCCTCCTCTAAGATCACCGTGGGGGGCGTAAACATTGATAACCCATAGATCTCCTACCTTAACTGACAAAACCCTTTTTTGCTGGTCAAAATAACCGTCTCCTATTCCTTTTATAACTTCAGATATATCTTTTCTTGATAAAACAGCAACACCGTTATACCCTTTCTGTCCGTAAACGACCGATCTGTAGCCTAACTGTTCAAAATCTTCATGGGGAAAATTGTTTTCTTCAGTTTTTATCTCCTGTAAACACAGCAGATCTATGTCCCTTTCTTTCTCAGAAAGCCACCTTACAATCAGATCCTTTCTTGCCCTTATAGAATTGACATTAAAACTGCATATTTTTACAACCATAAATTAGATTTTACAGGATTAAAATTGAATTTCTGTGAAGAATCTCATAACTGTCTTAATTTTTTCAGTATCTCAAACTGTCTTTTTGTTACAAACTCACCTATAATCTCCTCATCTCTTGCTGTAAGGTTCATAAACCCAATGCCTGCCCTTGTAACCCTTCCCAGCGGTGATAGATATCTGATCTGCCCAAGCACATCAATGGTGTATCCATCTAAAACAAAAACGATGTCAACATACACCCCAACCTCCAGATCCTGTGTGTCGGTTAGAAAAACACCTATCCCTCCTATTGATATGTCATCTATAAGTCCGTTGTATTCCTTTCCACTTCTTGTTAAGATGACAGGTATTTTTTTAGACAGTCTTACCCTTATGTATCTCCTTTTTTCCTGCGGAATAGGGGAATACTCAAAATCTGTAAGAATGAGAATACCCTTATCGTAATTGATCTCCTCAACTTTTCCTTTTATTGTTTTACTCAGACCGTCAATTTTTACAAATACATAATGATCTTTTTCAAAGATTTTGTTTACACAATTGGAAACGTCAAGAAAAACATTATTTCCTTCAATCCGCAGGAGCCTTGAACTGCAGGTAACAGGAACCTCGTAGAAATAGTCTATAACTTTGATGTTTTCTTTTTTTACCCTCAGAATATCTATAATGGTCTGGGTCTGATCTATTTTTTTCTCTTTTAGAATACTGGTAAGTTTATCCTGCAGGGATTCAACATAATCTGTGTTAGCCCTGTCCAGAGTATCAAGATAAGTCTCAACAAGGGTTAGATAGTTTTTGAGAAACGTAATATCTTTTTCTTTCTGTATAAGATGCTCAAGAAAATCCCTTGCCATTACCATAAAAACTTTGGACAGGATAGCTCTTATATCAACTTTTGT
>JALVEY010000026.1 GCA_027030485.1 Persephonella sp. | reverse complement strand
TTTTGAGATACAGATAAACGGTCTGCCGGAGCAGGAAGAGGCAAACAAAGGGATAATTAAACTTGCTGAAAAACTTGGTGTGAAAATAGTCGCAACTAATGACTCCCACTATCTAAATCCTGAAGACCAGAAAGCCCACGACATAATAAAAGCACTCCAGATGAAACTAACCCTCAAACAACTGAAAGAAAAGGGAAGAGCTTTTAAGGTTGGCGGTCTTCATTTTACCACTCCAGAAGAAATGTATAAAAAGTTCAAAGGTTATGAATTTGCCCTGAAAAATACCGTTGAGATAGCCGAAAAATGCAATGTTGAGATAGAGACAGCAGAAACAAGAGGATACTTATTTCCTAAATTCCACATTCCCGGATTAAATAGAGAAGCTACAGAAGAAGAAAAAACCCGATATTTTGAGAAGTTAGCATGGGAAGGTCTTGAAAAAAGATTATCAGAGAAAAAAAATCTTTCCAAACAACAGCTTAAAAACTACAAAGAAAGACTCAAATATGAGATAGATGTTATAAAACAGATGGGATTTCCTGAATACTTTCTTATAGTTCAGGATTTTATCAACCACGCAAAAAAAAGCGGTATTCCTGTAGGTCCGGGAAGAGGCTGTGTATTACCTGATACAAAGGTTTTACTTTCTGATGGTTCTGTTACCTGCATAAAAGATTTAAAAATAGGTCAGTTTGTTGTAAGCCATTCAGGAAAAATCCTGCCTGTGGTGAACAAGTTTGTTTATGATGTTGAAGAAGAGATTGTCAAGCTAAAGGTAGGAAGTGATGAGCTATACTTAACATCGGATCACAAAATCTGGGCAGTACAATCAGATAGATGTACCGTAAAAAGTGAAAAAACTGCTGCTGTAATATGCAAGCCAACCTGCACAAGATACTGTTCTACTAAACCTTTTGAAAGTTATAAGCTCAAATGGATAGAAGCTGAGAATCTTAAAACAGGGGATTTTGTTGTTTACCCAAGGGTCAGATCTAAAAACAAAGAGATAATTTTTGATATTTTAGATTTTGTAGAAAAAAAAGATCACTTAAGGTTTGATGATAAATATGTGTGGTACGAGATAGGTAGTAATAAACTAAAGACAAAAAGAGTTCCAAGGTACATACCATTTGACAAAGATTTTGCAAAACTCCTCGGCTATTACATCTCTGAAGGCTGGTCAAGGTTAGGCGAAAGAGAAAGTGCGGTAGGTTTTGGATTTCACAAGAGTGAGATACAGTATGCACAGGAAGTTCAGGATTTACTTAAAAGGATTTTTGAAATCAACTCTAAAATCATATACCACAAGACAAGAAACTCTTTACAGGTCATAGCGTATTCAAGAATAATAGGAGAGTTTTTAACAGGATTATGTTCTAAAGGCTCAAATAACAAAAAAATTCCTTTCCTGATTGTTGAAAATGCAAAAGATGAACTTGTAAAAATTTTGATCGCCTATATGTTCAGAGGTGACGGATACAACGGCCGTTCTAACAAAACAGTAAGCATAAAGTACTCCACAACATCCTATACCCTTGCTTCTCAACTTAAATTCTTACTTGCAAGATTTGGCTATTATGCATCAATTCAAAAAAGATCAGGCAAAAAAGAAAACTGGAGAGAAGAATATTCAGTTAAACTTTCTGGAAAACAGCTTTTGAACTGGAATAAAGATTTTCCTGACTTCAAAATAAATATTCCTGATCAAAAATTTTTTAGAAATGACAGTTTTTATGTAGATGAGGACTACATATACATAAAAATTAGAAAAATTAACAGGATTAAATACAAAGGTAAAGTTTATGACATCACTGTTCCAGTAGACACTTCTTATGTTGCCAATAACATAGCAATACATAACTCTGCAGCAGGTTCACTGGTTGCTTATACTCTCGGCATAACAGATGTTGATCCTCTGCAGCACGGTCTTATTTTTGAGAGATTTCTAAATCCAGACAGAATATCAATGCCTGACATAGATGTGGATTTCTGTATGGAAAACAGACCTAAGGTTATAGAGTATGTAAAAAACAAATATGGTGAGAACGCTGTTGCCCAGATAATTACCTACAACTTCATGAAATCAAAAATGGTTCTAAGAGATGTTGCAAGGGTTCTGGGTTTTTCTTATTCTGAAGCTGACAAAATCGCCAAAATGATATTACCAGGTCCAGTACAGGGATCAACCTTAAGCATAGAGGAAAACCTTGAGGCAAATCCAGAGTTTAGAAAACTTTATGAAACAGATCAGAGGGTAAAAGAGCTTATAGATCTTGCTAAAAAACTTGAAGGAATGGCAAGACATACAGGAATTCATGCTGCCGGTGTCGTTATCGCTCCAGGTGCCCTTGATGATTACGTTCCTGTCTATGTTGATAAAGACGGGACAAAAGCAACACAGTTTGATATGAATACCCTTGAGATGCTTGGTCTTGTCAAAATGGATTTTCTCGGACTTAAAACCCTTACAGAGCTTGATTATATGAGAAAGCTGGTAAGGGAAAGACACGGAAAGGATATAGACTTTTTGAAACTTCCTATAGATGATAAAAATGTTTATAAACTGTTACAATCAGGAAAAACTACAGGTGTTTTTCAATTAGAATCAAAAGGGATGCAAAATTTATTAATCAGATTAAAACCTGATAAGTTTGATGAAATTATAGCAATTTTGGCATTATTTAGACCAGGACCTTTAATGTCAGGAATGGTTGATGATTTTATTGACAGAAAGCACGGCAGAAAACCAGTTGAATACCCATTTGAAGAAGTGAGGGAAATACTTGAGGAGACTTACGGACTTGTAATCTATCAGGAACAGATAATGTTCATAGCTAACATTCTTTCTGGATTTTCCATGGCAGAAGCAGACACACTGAGAAAAGCTATCGGTAAGAAAAAAGCCGATGTAATGGCAAAAATGAAAGACAGATTTATATCAGGAGCTGTTAAAAAAGGTTTTAACAAACAGAAAGTTCAAAAGCTTTGGGACGATATAGAAAAGTTCGCATCTTACTCCTTTAATAAATCCCACTCTACTGCTTATGCATACCTTACCTACTGGACTGCATACATAAAAACCTACTACCCTGAGGAATTTTTTGCTGTAAAGCTCTCAACAGAAGGAAATGATGATAAATTCCTTAACCTTCTTCTTGATATGGAAGATTTTGGTATAGAGCTTCTTCCCCCTGATGTAAACAGATCAAAAGCTGAGTTCAGTATTGAGGATAAAGGAAAGATCAGATTTGGTCTTTCAAGAATAAAAAATGTAGGGGATCAGTCAGCAAAAGATATTGTTTCAGAAAGGGAAAAAAATGGGAATTTCAGGGACATATTTGATATAGCAGAAAGGCTTGATTCAAAAAAATTGAACAAAAGGGTTCTGGAAGCTCTTATAAAGGCAGGAGCTTTTGATTTTTCAGGTGTTGACAGGGGGATTATGCTGGCAACAGTGGATAAAGCACTTTCTGCAGGACAAAAATCAAGGGAACATAAGGCTTTAGGACAGAACTCATTACTTGGATTACTTGGAAATCAGGATGTTAAACCTGTTATAGGATATGAGAAATCTGAAAAAATACCAGAAAAGAAAAAACTTGATTTTGAAAAAGAGGTTCTTGGTTTTTATCTTTCCGGACATCCTTTAAAGGCTTATGAAAAAGAGCTCAGAAACTATGTTCTAAAGATAAACAGGCTTATAGAAAAGAAAACAGGAGATAAAGTAAGAATAGCAGGTGTTATATCAGACATAAAGAGGAAAAAAACAAGATCAGGCTCAACTATGGCGATCCTAACAGTTCAGGACGAAACTGGAATAATAGATGTTAGGGCATTTACCGATAAGATGGAAGATAGTTCATTTCTGGTAGAAGATAAAATAGTTGTGATAGAGGGAACTTTAGAAATAAACGAAGAACAGGAGAGAGTATCAATGAATGCAGTAGACATAACCCCTATAGAAGCAGTAAACAAAAATGTTAATGCAGTAAGATTTATACTCACGAAAGAAAAGGCTCTCAACGGTGTAGCCCAGAAAATAAAAGAACTCTGTCAAAAACACAAAGGCGAAAAAGATGTGATTATTGAGATATACGAACCGGGAAAATTTAGATGTGAGATAGCTGCAAGCAGCAGTTATTCTGTTAGTCTGACTGATGATTTTAAGCAGGAGATATCAAAGATACTGTCTCCTGAAGAGTTTCATTTTGAATAAAAAAGGGGCTTTTTAGCCCCTCCCGTTGTGAATAAGGTTTAAAAACTCATTTCTTGTTTTCTCGTTGTCCTTGAAAACACCTGTCAGTTTACTTGTTACAGTGTAAGATGTTGGATTTTTTACGCCTCTCATAGACATGCAAAGATGCTCAGCTTTCAGCACCACAGCTACTCCCTTTGGTTCAAGCTCTTTTTCTAAAAACTCAGCTATCTCGGCTGTAAGCCTTTCCTGTACCTGAGGTCTGTATGAGAATTTGTTAACAACTCTTACAAGCTTTGAAAGTCCGCAAACTTTTTTGTTCGGGATATAGGCTATATGGGCTTTTCCAAAAAAAGGAAGAAGGTGATGTTCGCAAAGGGAATAAAACTGTATGTCTTTCACAACAACCATCT
>JALVEY010000025.1 GCA_027030485.1 Persephonella sp. | reverse complement strand
ATGCTTTCTGGTATTTTAAGAAAAAAGGTTTAAAATGCTCTTTTTACACAACCGGCTTTCCTGTTAAAAATCTTAAGGAACTTTTAAGCCTGCCTCATAACGGTGTTAACATATCCTTCCACAGTGTATATGATGAAAAAAGAAAACAGATTATACCAAAGGGAGAAAAGATTCAAAACATAATCCAGACACTAAAGGAACATCTGTCTAAGCTATCAAACAGAAAGAAAAAGCTGTACAGCATAGCTTATCTACTTATAAGCGGTGTTAATGATTCTACTGAGGAGTTTGAAGAGCTTGCTGAAATATCAAAAGACTTGGGCATAGGGGTTTCACTTTTGAAGTATAACGAGATTGATGGACTACCCTACAGAACAACAACAGATAAGGAGTATGAAAAGGCTTTTCTGTTTTTAAAAGAAAAAGGTGTAAGGGTTACTCTGTCAAATAAATACAGAACAAGAAAGATAGGCGGGTGTGGAACATTAATGGTAAATAGAATAACAGGTTGATCTACTCAACCTCTGGAAATAGCTCTTTTATCTCTTCAAGGATTTTTTCCTTTCTGTTTCCGTATCTTCTTGAAAAATGAAAAACCACTAATTTTTTGACATCAGCTTTTTTTGCTATGTATGCTGTCTGGTCTGTGGTCAGGTGGTAAACTTTTGAGGCCTGCTCTTTATCTTCAGAAAGAAAAACAGACTCACAGTAAAGAACATCGGAACCTTTCACAAGATTTACTATCTTTGATACATTTTCTTCTGAAAAAATAACGTCCGTTATGTATGAGATTTTTATTCCTTTCTGGATATATGCATACTCTTTTCTCAGGTATTCCCAGTCAAAAAAATACTCGCCTATTTTGAATTTTTTTCCTCTGTTGTTTTCATCTTCAAGAAAAGATTTGAACTGTCCGATCTGTTTTCCTTTCAGGGGCAGTTCATTTATTTTATCTTTTTTCAAAAGTAAACGGTCTTTATATTCAAAGGAATAACCCATCACAGGTATTTTGTGATCAAGAACAGCGAATCTAACCCTGTAGAACTGATTTTCATAAATAATGTCGGTTGATACTTTTTTCTCTTCTACGAAATCTTTGGCAAACTTTCTTTTTATGTCGTACTGGAAGGTTTCAAAAAGCCCTTCATTATACTGTTTCAGCCTGAAAACAAGCCTTGGTTCGTACTCAACAAGGTTCCATGTGTATCCCTGAAGTTTGCAGTAAACATTATCTGCGAGGGGGGATATACCGAATATATCAACGACCTGTTCTTTTCCTATTTTGTTTCTCAGGAGCGTGTCAAAGCCTATAAAGTGATCCATATGGGTGTGGGTTATAAAAACTTTGTTTATCTTTTTCAGCAGGTGTCTGTCTAACCTTTTTATGTTTCCGATATCAAATAGTATGTACTCTCCCAGACTGTCTATCTCTATAACGATACCCGGATCTTCAAACTTTTCATTTATCAGATAATGTTTTATCCTTGGTTTTGCCATTTTTCCTCCTACGGAAATTAAGAATAACAGATATTAAGGTTGTTTATAAAGTTTTTCTTGTTAAGTTAAAATAGATAAATAATAGGAAATATAGAATATATTAAAAGGTCTGTTAGATGTTTGAGAGGGAAATAAGCAAATTGTTGAATAAGGGCTTTAACTGGTATGACGATCTTTTTGGCAAGTACGATGTGAAAATTTTAAAAGATGTTGTAAATAAAGAGCTGTCAGGAAAAGGAAAATTTATAATATGTTTTCCAGAAAAATTAGAGGAACTGTTTCAGGAGTACTATTTTCTCAAATCAATAAATAGAACAAGAATAATGCTGATTTTTGGTATTTTTGTTTATATTTTCTTTGGTCTTGCTGATTACATACTTTTTCCGAATATGTATAAAGACCTGTGGGGAATTAGGGCTTTGACAATTGCTGCAATTACCCCTGCTGTTTTTTTCATATTTACAGGTAGAAGATATACAGCTGTATACTTTGTTTATTCTATTATCGCCGTAACTGCCGGTTTATCTATAATAGGTATGATGTCTGTTATCATGCCTCACGAATCACAGATTTATTATGCAGGTATTTTTCTGGTCATTTTCTTTTTGTACACACTTTCAGGGATACCTTTTCTTTATACATCAATCTCTTCAACAATAATTATCGCCCTTTACTTCATTATTGATATATTTTTTCTCCATTCAGGATATAAATATCTTGTATCTAATATGTTTTTCCTTACCTCCGCAAACATTATGGGCTTGATAGGGGGATACATACTTGAGTATTACGTGAGAAAGGACTTCTTGCTTTCATTGAAAATATATCTTGATAAAAAGGATCTTGAAAGCCTGACAAAAAAACTTAAACATCTGTCAAACTATGATGAACTTACAGGGCTTGCAAACAGAAGAAAACTTAAAGAGTTTTTTGAAAGGGAACTTAAAAGGGCTGTTAGAGAGAAGTTTCCCATATCTGTTTTGATGATAGATATTGATTACTTTAAATCTTATAATGATTATTATGGACACATCAAAGGAGATAGTATACTGAAGGAAATTGGAAAAGTTATAAGCAACCATGCCAGAAGACCTACAGATATAGCAGGTAGATGGGGGGGTGAAGAGTTTATAATGGTGCTTTCAAATATTAACAAAAAGCAGGCTTCTGCACTGGCAGAAGATCTTCACAGGGATATCCTAAACAGGAATATAAAACATGAGTTCTCCCCTACAGGAAGGCTTACAGTAAGTATAGGAGGATATACAGAGATACCTGACAACACCAGAACAATGGATGAGTTTATAAACAGAGCTGATAAAGCTCTTTATAAAGCAAAATCAGCAGGAAGAAACAGTATTGTTCTCCTTAACGGGTCAGAGATTTAGTACAGCATATTTTAAACCC
Source organism: Persephonella sp. (assembly GCA_027030485.1). Classification (GTDB taxonomy): domain Bacteria; phylum Aquificota; class Aquificia; order Aquificales; family Hydrogenothermaceae; genus Persephonella_A. The sequence goes on along the minus strand of JALVEY010000025.1, from coordinate 12,480 downwards.
TGTATTACACTGTACATATTTTCAAAGTCAAGTGTTCCTATATTATCTGTTTTCCTGTGGTAGTTAGGATTTCTGTAGAATGCTGTATCGGTTATCATTACGCCGTTGTATCCAAAATGCCAGAAATTTCTGTGATCAGAAAAATCAACTCCCGGAATGATTGTCGGGGCGTTTATTGAATAAACTGGAATGTCAGATCCTTTTCTCATAAGATCTCTGATTTTTTTTGTTATACCTCTTTGAAAGAGATTTCCTACAACGCCTATAAAGTTTCCTGTTTCAGGGTATAAAAGTTTCATGAACGGCAGAGGAAACTGCTGTGATCCTTCTTCGTCAGAAAAATAACCTATCATCTCAAGACATATCATCACTTTTATTTTTGCTTTTGCTCTGTATAGACTTTCAGCATGGATAAAACTTCCCATTTTTTTAGTTCCAAAAAATGGAGGTTCTTCAAGGGTGTAAGCTGCAAAATCAATTCTGTAGTTTGTTTTTTTATTGTGCAGAAGTCTTAGAAGTTCCAGTAAACCTGCCACACCACTGGCGTTGTCGTCTGCACCGGAGGTATCGCCTGCCACATCATAATGGGCTCCTATTACTATTCTTTCCTCTAAATGTGTGTTTATTGAGCAGATAACATTTTTGTATCTGTTTCCTCCTACAGAAAACTCCTGAAAATAAGCTTCGTCTGAAAATTCTCTGAATGTCTGGTATATGTAATCTGCTGTTTTGTTGAGAGATCCAACATTAAGGTAGTTTCTATAAGGTCTTATAGAGGTTAAAAATTCAACATCTTTGTAAACCCTTTCAATCTGCCTTTTTTGTTCCATAATTTATTTAATTATAATGACATACGAAGAGGTAATCTTTTGATTTTAAGCCAGAATAGTTCATGGACAAATATTCTTAGCATCTTCAACAGTATTAATTGCGAGTTTTATAATTTATCTTCAAATAACAGAATTTGAGGTTTATCAGCTTTTATGTTCTTAACCTTAGGTTTCTCAATATAATTCAGTTCAAAATTTATTATTAATGCTTCTATTACTGGATTTCTGTTTATTTCTTTACCACCAACATGGTAAAAATGATCTTTCGTAATAACATTAAATTTGTTCCAAAATTTACGAACGAAATCATTTTCTCTGTATTTATTTTTGTACCAAGTAGATAGGACAAATTTTCCTTTAAATTGAGAAAGTAATCTATAAAGGTCGTATTCATCTTTTTCTGTCCAAACATCAAAATAATTGGTATGTCTTCCCAAATAAGGGGGATCGCAATAGACAAGATCATCGCCACCTGCTTCCATTAAAGTTTTTCTAAAATCTTGAGCAACAAATATCCAGTCGTATTTACGGATACATTCCTCTACGTACTTAACCTGGTTAACTATTTTTGTAATATATGCCCTTCTAAACCTGTTTGGTTTTTTTCCAAAGGGCGTATTGAACTCTTTGTTCTTATTGAATCGTATGATACCATTAAAACATGACCTATTAAGAAAAAGAAAGTCTAAAGGATCGTGATATTTATTGAATCTATTTCTAATCTCATAATAATATTCTTCTCCCTTCTTACGTAATTTCTCACCTTCACTTTCCAAAAATATTTTTACTTTATAATGGGTTATTTCTTTATTTTTTATAGCATTATAAAAATTTATTAAAAAAGGATTTATGTCTGCAAAGATTGCCCTCTTAGGTTTGAGATTAAATCCTACTACTCCTGAACCCATAAAAGGCTCTATCCATTTTCCTTTGATTTCAAAATTTATTTGATTTATAATCCATTCTACCAACTTTGTTTTTATCCCTTGAGTTTTTATTGGTGGAACATGTATTTTCCTTTTCATAATGTTTTCCTCTTTTTTATCTTACTAATATCAATTTCTTTGAATCTCAAAAAATCTTCTAAAGAAGTTATTTTCTTTGTTTTGCCTGTTTTATCATCTTTTATCGTGATGTTTCCATAATTCATCCAGTACTCGTCAAACCATTTTTCACCTTCTTCTCCAAAGTATTGCCAAAATATCCCTCTTCCTTCTATTAACTCTTCAATTTTTTTGATACTGCCAATATTTGCGGTATTTCCACTCCCCCTTTTATCGCTTGCAATCCTCCATTTTTCATGTGCAAAAAAAATAAAATTTTTAATTACTGATGGTACGCTTTCTAATTTTTCAGGTCTATACCTGTGTATCTCATCAACTTTAGATGTATTGTTTCTTTCGTATAAAATTCCCAATACATAATGACCTATGTACTCGCTATAAGGGTATTGTATATTCTTTGTGCTTTGTCTATTGATGAAGTAGGTTCCATGAGAACCAAGAGTGAATCCATTACATTCATAAGGTTTTCCATTTTTGTATCCTGCAACATATGTAGTTTTAAGATCCACAGCAAATTTTATTCTTGCATCTTTTTTAGAAATAAATGTTATATCTGGATACCAGTTCTGCTTATCTGGAAAAACCATCATGTATCCATGCTTATTGGCAAATTCCAAAAATTTAGGAAACAGATGAATTTCTATAATTTTAGAAATAATTTTTGTATCGTTGGTGATGGTATAAATGTTTTTGAAGACATCAATAAAACCTTTAATTACCCATTGATTATCTCGTGTGGATACATAACTATATAGTTCATTGGCTAATAATTGGAGTTGTTTCAGAAATTCTTCTTTTATCTTTGCTTTATCATCTATCTTTTTCATACCCTTAAATTTTAATTTATTTCTTTAAACATCGCAATGCCCTCAGAACTCGGGACAGTTTCAACGAAACTCTAAGAGAGGTTCTGAAAAAGGCTCGTACCTTCGGGTCGCAATGCCCTCAGAACTCGGGACAGTTTCAACCCAGCCGAGATACTCAAGTACGATCTGCCCTCAGATTTGTCGCAATGCCCTCAGAACTCGGGACAGTTTCAACAGAAGAGCTCGCCACGTGGAGAAAGTGGCTCACAAGTCGCAATGCCCTCAGAACTCGGGACAGTTTCAACAGGAAACCCGACAACACAAAAATTATAGAAAAAGCAAAAGTCGCAATGCCCTCAGAACTCGGGACAGTTTCAACGCTCCTCTCTATATAACGGAGCACCCTGACGAACCTGAGTCGCAATGCCCTCAGAACTCGGGACAGTTTCAACGAAGTGGAAAGGGTGGAGAAAAATGACTATCAGCTATGTTTATGTCGCAATGCCCTCAGAACTCGGGACAGTTTCAACAGCCCCTCTCTCGTTCTTGAGTATCAACCTATTCATTTTCCAAAAAGCCCGATTTCTGACAGACCTACCCTTAAAATAGCGTAAAATCTGAAAATTGTCAATTTTAAAGTCTCATTTACAGTCTCAATTATAAAGGTTTTTTATCTTCCAAGTATTAATATTTAAGCACATTAAAATTATCAATCAGGGAATTTGCACATTAAAATTTAGGCATTCAAAAAGGTATTCTTCATATATTTTTGCCGATACACTTTATTGAATTTTAAAAAGAAGTGATATATCATATAGCTTTATACATTTGCACCTGCAAATTCTTTTAGTGAGGTGGTTTAATGTCTTTCCAGTTTACAGAAGAGCAGATTAAAAGGTACAGCAGACATATAATACTTCCTGAGGTTGGAGGAAAGGGACAGAAAAAACTGCTTGATGCGAAAGTTCTTGTCATAGGTGCGGGAGGTCTTGGATCACCTTCTCTTTATTATCTTGCAGCTGCAGGTGTTGGAACTATAGGAATAGTTGATTTTGATGTTGTTGATTTTTCAAACCTCCAGAGACAGATACTCCATAGCACAGAAAGGGTAGGAAAACCAAAAGTTGAGTCAGCAAAGATGACTTTAGAATCTCTTAATCCAGACGTTAAAGTCATCGCCTTTAACAAAAGAATTCACAAAGATAATGTAATGGATATTATAAAAGACTTTGATATAGTTCTCGACGGATCAGATAACTTTCCAACAAGATTTCTTGTAAACGATGCGTGTTATTTTTTAGGTAAACCTCTCGTTTCTGCTGCTATTTTGAGATTTGAAGGTCAGTTAACAACTTTTGATTATAGAAATAAAGAAAATTCTCCATGTTATAGATGCCTATTTCCTGAACCTCCACCTCCAGGTCTTGTTCCATCATGTCAGGAGGCTGGTCTTTTAGGTGTTGTTGGTGGAATTATGGGAACTCTTCAGGCAAACGAGGCTTTAAAACTTATCCTTGGTATTGGAGAACCTCTTGTTGGAAAACTGCTGGTTTTTGATGCCCTTACCACCGAATTCAACATTGTTAAGTTAAGAAAAGACAAAAAATGTCCCCTATGCGGTGAGAACCCTAAAATAAAAGAACTTATTGAGTACAATCAGGCTTGTGATGCACATTTTTAAGGAGGAAAAATGGAAGAGATTAAAATAGATAGGGAACTTGATCTAAAAGGTGAAGTATGCCCTTTCACATTTGTAAAAAGTAAACTTATACTTGAACAGATGAAACCTGGACAAATCTTGAGAATACTTCTTGATTATAAACCATCTGTTGAAAATGTTCCCAAGAGTATGAGAGAAGAAGGACAGGAAGTTTTAGAAGTTAAACAAATTGGAGAAAATCTCTGGGAAGTTGTTGTAAGGAAGGTAAGATGAATCTATTAATTGTACTTGCAAGTAATCCTTATTCGCATGATTTTAATACCACTGTAAAGCTTGCACAGGCGTCTTTGAAAAGAAATCATAAAACGAGTATATTCTTTATGGGAAATGGCATATACTCTATACTCAGACCAGAAATAAAAGAGCTTTATGAAAAAGGAGCTAAAATATATTACTGTGCTCACAACGCCCAACAAAGAAAAATAAAACCTGAAGAATGGGCAGAAAGCAGCAGTATGTATGGTCTTTCAAAACTTGTGAAAGAATCTGATAAAGTTATTATGCTTGATTGATGGTGTAAAGATGGCGAAGAAAAAAATAGTTCTGATAATAAAATCAAACCCTTTTAGTTGGAAAGCGTTTGAAGCATTAAGGCAGGCTGTTGGTCTTTCAATGGGACATAATCTTACAATAGTATTTATGAAAGAAGGTGTTTACACACTAACAGATTGGAAACCTGAAATGATAGGAATAGAACCTATTGATAAATCAATGGAAGCATTAGGTATGACAGAAGCAGCAGTTATCGCTGAAGAAGAAGCCATTAGAGAACGGGGAATAAAACTAAAACAATGGTCAATTGAAATAGAGATAAAACCAAAAGAAGAAATATGTGAACTTGTTGAAAATGCAGAGGTGGTAATAACATGGTAAACAATCTCTGGCTTATAAAAAGACCTGCTGATTTTCCTGAAGCTGATATGTTGCATCCTGACGATATGATAATACTGATCCAGGATGCTGTCATAAGGGTTCCAACTATAGAAAACTGGATAGCCTGTAGAGAAGATGCTGTAGCCAGAAATATTAAAATCCCCGAAAACAAAATGATGGATTACACAGATATTATAGACCTTATTGAAAAAGCTAACAAAGTAATAGTTTGGTAATGAAAATTGGAATAACTCTGGGTGATCCTTCCAGTATATCTCCTGAAATTCTTGTAAAATCTTATAGAAAATTACCAAAAGCAACATACATAATATATGGAAGCGAAGACCCTATAAAAAAAGCCTCCAGTATTACAGGATTAAGAATACCTTACAAATTAATAAATTATCCTGAAGATACTGACAGGGATGGTTTTTACCTTATACCCGTTTTAGATGAAGAATTTATTCCGGGTAAACCTAATTTCAGATCAGGGAAAGCTTCTGTAATTTATCTTGAGATGGCTGTTGATCATATTTTAGCTAAAAAGATTGATGCCCTTATAACTCTTCCTGTATCAAAAAAACATATTATGGCGTCTGGTTTTAAATTTGCAGGTCATACAGATTACCTCGCTTATAGATCAGGTGTAAAAAATTACATTATGATGCTTGTGTGCCAAAAAATGAAGGTTGCCCTTGCTACAACCCATATTCCTATAAAGGATATACCTAAAGAGCTACATAAAGCTAATCTGAAAGAAATGATAAAACTCCTAAATAAAGAGATGATAAAAAAGTTTAAAGTAAAAAATCCTAAAATAGCCGTTTTAGGTCTAAATCCCCATGCTGGAGATGGGGGGAATATAGGGAAAGAAGAAATTGAGATCATACAGCCTTCTGTGGATCTGCTGAGAAAAGAAGGTATTGATCTGACAGACCCTTTACCTCCTGACACAGCATTTTTAGATCCATCAAAGTATGATGTGTATTTTGCGATGTACCACGATCAGGGGCTGATACCTTTGAAGATGGTATGCTTTAAAAAAGCCGTTAACATAACGCTTGGTCTGCCTTTCATAAGAACTTCCCCAGATCACGGGACTGGTTTTGATATTGCAGGAAAAGGAAAAGCAGATCCATCGTCATTTATTGAGGCTGTAAAAACAGCTATATTTTTACTCAAACAAGATTAACTTCTTCAAACCATGCAAACGCTTTAAGCTGGGCACTCATAACATCATTGAGGGTTAAGCCTAATTGCTTTATTGTATCTGCTATATCTGCTATTTTTCCTTCTTCTGTTTTTTCAACAATGTTTAGCAGTTTTCCTAAAATACCCTCTTTTTTTACAATAGCATTAACAATTTCTTCATCAAGATTTAGTTCTCTGACAAGATCCTCAGGTTTAATGCCAAGAAGCTTGTCAACAAGCGATAAAATACCTACTAAAAACGCCTTCTCAACATTCTCATCTGACAAATTCAATTCTTGAGCGAGTATCTCCATTGTTTTTCCCCTTTCGGCAGATACCTCAAGGAGTGTTTCTGCATAAGCCTCATCTTCTCCTGCTCTGTACATAAAAAGTAATAGCCACTGAAGAAGGTTTCTCTGTCCAAGAATGGAAATAGCATGTCTAATTGAGGTTATTTTGTTTCTGAAACTGAAGGCGGCAGAATTTACGTACTTCAGAAGACTTATGCTTAGATCTGGATTTCTTTTTATGATTTCCTCTATCTCTTTGGGATTAAAGGATTCTCTAACTTTTGTGAAAAGCTCCATTATTATAAGTTTTGATGGATCTATCTTTTTTTCTACAACGGTTGACGGTTTAAATATAAAATCTCCTTTGAAATACCTAAATCCTTCATTAAGATAAGCCCTATAATCATCAGAAGAAAGTAGATCTGTTATCACAACTTTATTTTTTAAAGGATAAATATGAGGATCTATCTGAGAATCTTTAACAAAAAAGTAATCTGCAATATTTTTAATAGATTCAAATTTACCCGAATAATTAAAAGCAAATCTAAAACCGATTTTTTTTAGTTCTTTTATTATCTCAATATCATGTTCATTTATCTGCTCTGGATCTATTAAAAAAATAATCTTACTTTCTGGAAGATAATCAATTATGTCATGTTTTAAAACTTCAGGATCAACTTTCAAGAAAACTGGATAATTTCCTGCGATCTTTTCAATATTTACATTAACAAGTAAATCAGCCAGAGTATTAACAGAAACAGGTTTGTCTTCCTGATCCTTGATTGTAAGATAATACCCATATATCCTTTGATGATTATCCAGTATGGGAACTTTCGTTATGTAAAAATCGCCTTTTAAAGGCATATTCACTCCTCTTCTATCTTTATTCTTTTAATATTCGTCTTATGCTCATTTTTTTCAACAAAAAATGCCTGAAATATCATTTTACCTTTTGCCACTTCATACTTGGCTGGCATTCCTGTAATAAATTTTTGTATCGGCTCTTCTATTTTCATTCCTATAACAGAGTACTTTGCCCCTGTAAGTCCAACATCTGTTATATAAGCTGTTCCTTTAGGAAGTATCATCTCATCAGCTGTTGCAACATGCGAATGTGTTCCAAAAATAACGTCAGCTCTCCCGTCAGCATAAAAACCAAAAGCTGTTTTTTCAGATGTTGCCTCAGCATGAAAATCAACAATTATATAATCGGCAGTTTCTTTAATATCTTCAAATATCCGGTCAAACTTTCTAAATGGACAGTCAAGGGGAATACCCATAAAAGCCCTTCCCATAAGATTTATCACGGCTATTTTTTTCCCGTTTTTTTCGTATATCCCGTATCCTCTGCCCAGAGCCTGAGGAGGGTAATTGGCAGGTCTTAAAAGTCTGCTTTCTTTGTCTATAAATTCTGCCACCTCTTTTTTATCAAATATATGGTTTCCTGAAGTAATAACATCTATCCCCAACGAGACCAGCTCATCAAAAACTTTTTTTGTTATACCAAAACCGCCTGCAGCATTTTCGCCGTTTAATATAACAAAATCCGGTTTATAAGTATTCTTAACCTGAGGGAGAAACCTCTTTAGAGCATTCCTCCCTGTTCTTCCTATAACATCACCTATGCACAAAAATCTCATTAAAACCTCTTAAAACTTAATTGGTTCATTCATCATTCTTTCACCGTGGATATTCTCATCGAGACCTTCTATTTCCTCATCTTTAGAAACCCTAAGACCAACAACAGCATCAACCACCTTAAATATTACAAATGTTAAAGCTACCGTATAAATCCCCACACCGATTATACCTATTATCTGTGGCAGGATCTGGGAAAAATTACCTGCTATAACTCCGGCAACCTCTCCTATCTCTGGCTTTGCAAATACAGCAAGAAGCATCGCTCCAAGCATTCCACCAACTCCGTGAACCCCGAAAACATCAAGGGAGTCGTCATAACCAAACCTGTTTTTAACGTAAACAACAGCCACAAAGCATATTAATCCCCCAAGAATTCCTATTATTAATCCTCCAACTATATCAACAAATCCTGATGCCGGGGTTATTGTTGCCAATCCAGCTATTATTCCTGTAAACATTCCAAGAGATGTTGGCTTTTTGAAAAGTACCCATTCTGCAAACATCCATGTTAAACCGCCCATAAATGCTGCAATCGTTGTTACAAAAGCTGCAGATACAGCCACTTGAGTTATTCCTAATGCTGATCCCCCGTTAAATCCAAACCAGCCAAACCATAAAAGACCTGTTCCTATCGCAACAAGTGCAAGGTTGGCAGGGAGCATTATGGGTTCTTTTCTTTTTCCAAGCAAAAGAGCCCCAACAAGGGCTCCAAGTCCTGAAGTTTCATGGACAACAAGTCCTCCGGCAAAATCAACCGTTCCCAGATTGGAAAGCCACCCACCTCCCCAAATCCAGTGGGCAACAGGAAAGTAAACGAATGTTCCCCAAAGGACAGCAACCAATAACCATGCTGAGAACTTCATCCTTTCTATAAAAGCACCCGCCATAAGAGCTACCGTAATAGCTGCAAATGTCATCTGGAAGAAGATAAAAAGATAGTGATAAAGGTTATCAGATGGGGGAGCTGGGTCTGTAAGATTTATCCCCAGTAAGAGAAAGTACTCAAGACTTCCGATTATCCCTCCAACATCTGAACCAAATGAGAGGGAATATCCGTATATTATCCAAATTAAGCTAACAATACCAAATGCTGAAAACACCATCATAATTGTGTTTAAAACACTTCTTGTTCTTGTCAAACCTCCATAAAAAACAGCAAGTCCAGGGATTGACATCAAAAGGACAAGTGCTGTTGAAACAAGAATCCATACATTATCAGCAGGGTTGATGTTCATTGATTAAGCCTCCTCCTAACCTTATTTGTCAATCAGATAATTATAATTCAAAAAGGAGGGGCTTTTCATAAAAAAGGGGGATTACCCCCCTACTATTTGGCAAGTTCTACAAATCTTGATTCTCTGATCGTCGTAACTTTTATCTGTCCTGGAAATTCTATCTCTTTTTCTATTCTTTTAGCTATCTCTTTTGTTAGAAGGTATGCCTCCTCATCTGATAACTTCTCTGCATTCACTATTATTCTTACTTCTCTACCCGCCTGTATAGCAAAGGATTTTTCAACATTTTCAAATGAGTTGACTATTGCTTCTATTTTTTCAAGTCTGTTTATGTATGACTGAAGGGCTTCCCTTCTTGCTCCTGGTCTTGCAGCAGAAAGTGCATCTGCAGCAGCAACGAGAACGGCTTCAGGGTATCTTGCAGGCTCATCGTTATGGTGGTAAAGGATTGCATTTATAACAATATCTGGCTCACCGTATCTTTTGGCAAGTTCTGCTCCTACTTTTGAGTGGGAACCACCTACTTCGTGGGATATAGACTTTCCTATATCATGCATCAATCCTCCTCTTCTTGCAGCTTTTTCATCAAGACCAAGTTCAGCTGCCATCATTCCTGCAAGGTATGCAACCTCTTTGGTATGTAAAAGAACATTCTGCGTATAAGATGTTCTGTAGTACAGCTTACCTATGTAGTAATAAAGCTCTGGGTGAACATCTGTAAAACCAAGCTCAAGACATGTCTCTTCCCCAAGCTTTCTAACTTTTGTTTCCATCTCTTCTTTAACTTTTGTAACAACCTCTTCTATCCTTCCGGGATGAATTCTTCCATCTGCTATAAGCCTTTCCAGAGACTCCTTCGCTATCTCTCTTCTTAACGGATCAAATGATGAGATTGTAACAATATCCGGAGTGTCGTCTATAATCAGATCAACTCCTGTTTCCATCTCAAATGCTCTGATATTTCTCCCTTCCCTTCCTATTATCCTTCCTTTCAGATCGTTGCTTGGAAGATCAACAACAGATATTGTATATGATGTTGTAATTTCAGGGGAAAGTCTCTGTATCGCCGTAACTAAGTTCCATTTAGCTTTCTTTTCAGCTTCTTTTCTGGAGTTTTCTTCTATCTCCTTCATAAGTTTTGCTGCTTCCAGCCTTGCCTCTTCTTCCACCTTTTTCATAAGTTCTTCTTTGGCTTCTTCTTTTGTCATTGATGCTATTCTCTGTATCTCAAGCATGTACTGTTCTTCTGCAACCTTCAGTTTCTGCTCTTTTTCCTCTATCTCTTTTTGTATCTGCCTAATTTCCTCTTCAAGTTTTTTTATCTCTTCCCATTTTTTATCAAGCTCTTCTTCTCTGTGTTCAATCCTTGCTATCCTTTTCTCAAGCTGGGCTTCCCTTGTCATTAATGTTTTTTCAAGATTCTGGAGTTCTTCCCTTTCCCTTTTCAGTTCCTCCTCAAGCTGTTTTTTTCTTTTCAGAACTTCTTTCTCAATAATAATCTCCTGCTCTTTCTTAAGCTGGAGTGCCTCATTTTCTATTTCCTTAGCTTTTATCCTTGCCTCTTTTTCAGCTTCTCTTATTATTTCCTCTGCTTTTCTTTCCGCTTCTTTCTGTATTCTTTCTTTTTCCGAAATTATCTTTTCAAACTCAGACTCTTTTTCCTTCAGGGCTTTACCTACTGTTGCCCTACAAACGGCAAAACCTGCTGCTCCGCCAACTGCCAGAGCTGAAACTCCTACTACTATCTCTATCATCTTTCATCATCCTCCTTTATCTTAATTAATCTGGTAGGGGTAATTATCAGATCAACAGGAACGTCGTGCTGTTCACGGGGAAGTTTTTCCACAATCTGAAAGTCGTAGGCCACCCCTACCTTTAAAGCTCCGGTTTTTTTTAAAAACCTGTCATAATAACCTTTACCATAACCTAGTCTATGACCCTCCCGATCAAATGCCACAGCAGGAACAACAACAATGTCTATCTTTTCAGGAGAAATTTCCCCTCCTTCAGGCTCCATTATTCCTGCGTAACCTTTTTTCAGGGCTGACAGATCTTTGATTTTTACGGGAACAAGATCAGTTCCCACAACTTTCGGGAGGAAAAGATTGAAATTTTTTGATCTGAGAAGCTGTCTTATTATAAATCTTGTATCTACCTCATTTTTATGAGGGTAATAAAGAAGTATATTCTTTGCCTTTTTTAGCTGAGAAAGGCTCAAAAATTTTTCTGCTATTTTTTTAGAATCTTCCTCTGCCCTTATATGGCTTATTCTTCTTGTTAAGATCTTCTGTCTAAAACTTTTTTTCAATCTGACCTCCCTTTACGGAAGGCCGCGCGGTAAAAACCCCCGCGAAGGGCCGACGGGATGGTGAGCCCTTTTCTGGACCCAAACAAAAGGTGGGTGTCCGCACCGTGTTCCCTCAGGATACACGGAATATAGGACTCCCTTATAAGCAACTATAGCCCAGAAACTACCGTCACATCCCTATCGTGCCCCGCAGGAAACCTATTCTTTTTATCAGATTTTATCTTAATAAACATTTTTACCGCCTTAGCCTTCCTATGTTCTCAGTTTTAGCCCTTTAAATCTATCTTTCAGACGACTAATCAGATCTTCAACTACATTGTTTACCTCTTCGTCTGAAAGTGATCTGTCTTCAGCCCTGAAATCAACAGAAACAGCAACACTTTTTCTACTTTCATCAATGTAATAAACATCAAAAAGCTCAACCCTATCAACATAAGCTGAGCTTTCTTTAATAGCTTTTAATAATTTATCCACCTGAACAGATTCGTCAACTTCAAAAGCTATGTCCCTTTTTACCGCCGG
>JALVEY010000024.1 GCA_027030485.1 Persephonella sp. | reverse complement strand
CAAATCTTGGTCTTTTTTTTGAGTTCTCAGGTTCTATAGTGTTTACTGCTTCTATTTTTATTAAAGCTCTGTACTTTTCATTATCTTTTGGTAGTCTGGCTATTCCGATTATGTAATCCCCTGTTCTTAACCCAAACTTCTTTATCTGTGAAGGGGAGACATATATATCTGATGAATGGGGGGCATAATTATTCTCTATTGATCTTATAAAACCGTATCCTTCAGGAAGAACCTCAAGAACCCCTCTTATGAAATTAAGTCCTTCTTCCTGAGCCTTTTTTTCCAGAATTCTTGCAATAAGCTCCTGTTTTTTTAAGCCTGTAGTTCTTTGAAGACCTACCTCTTTTCCAAGTTTCTGCAGTTCCTGAAGGGTCATCTTCTTAAGATCTTCCACAGATAATGCTGTAGTTGCCATGATATATCTAAACCTCCTTATTGTTTTTTATTTTCCGATGCAGAATTTTCCAAAAATGTTTCCAAGAACATCTTCTGTAGTAATCTGCCCTGTTATCTCCTCAAGATTTTTTTCTGCTTCCGATATCTCAAGCATAAGTATCTCTTTCTGATCAATATAAAACTCAAAATCTTTGATTATCTTGCTGAGAATATCTTTTGCTTTTTTGAAAGATTCATAATGCCTGAGATTAATGTAAACATCTGTATCACTTTCTTCTAACAGGTTTAATTTTTGAAGAATTTTTTCCTCTAAAAGATCTAAATTTTTTAATGTCTTACTGCTGACAAGAATTACATCTTTAAAATAATACTTTTTTTCATTTTTATCAAGTATTAAATCTGATTTGTTACCAACGATTATGGGGTTTTTGTTCTTTACCTTTTCGTATATTTCCAGATCCTGTTCATCTATTCCTTCTGATGCATCAAAAACGAATATAATAATGTCTGCTTCACTTACTTTTTTTAAAGATTTTTCTATTCCTATCTTTTCTATTTTGTCTTCTGTTTTTCTTATTCCTGCTGTGTCAAGGAGTTTGACAGGTATACCTTTTATTATCAGTCTCTCCTCAATAAAATCCCTTGTTGTTCCTTTTATCTGGGAAACTATAGCCCTTTCGTAGCCGACAAGAGCATTAAAAAGAGAGGATTTTCCCACATTTGGTTTTCCTACTATGGCAAGTTTTATCCCTTCTCTAATCAACTGTCCCTGTCTGTATGTTTTCATAAGCTCATCAATCTGGAATATTACTTTTTTCAGATTTGTCTTTATAAGCTCCGGATCTATCTCCTCAACATCTTCAGGAAAGTTTATCTCTGCTTCAATAAGAGAAACAAGATCAAGAAGTGTGTCTCTCAACTGGTTTACCTTTTTTGAAAGTTTTCCTTCAAGGAGGTTTACAGCAGCTTTTGAGGCTTTTTCTGTTTTTGCCTCTATAAGGTCAGCTATTGCCTCTGCCTGAGTAAGATCTATTTTACCGTTCAGAAATGCTCTTTTTGTGAATTCTCCCGGTTCAGCCATTCTTGCCCCGAAAAATACAGCTTCCTCAATTATTTTTTTGATTACAGGAACGCTTCCGTGTGGGAATATCTCAACCGTGTCCTCTCCTGTAAAACTTCTTGGGGCTTTAAAAAACACAAAAAGCCCTTCATCAATCACATCTCCCTTCCTGTCGGTTATCTTGCCAAAATAAACCTTTCTTTCTTCTAAGTTATCAGGAAGGGAAAAAAGTTTTTTCCCTATTGAAAGAGCTTTTTCACCGCTTATCCTGACTATTCCGACAGCTGAAGGAATAAGCGGTGTTGCATTTGCGACTATTGTGTCTTTTTCGTACATTTTTTTTATTTTTTCTCAGGTTTACCTATTTTTCTGTTAATGAAATAACTTTGTATCAGACCTAATATATTATTCGTAAGCCAGTATAAAACAAGTCCTGATGGAAAATTCATAAACATAAATGTGAAAACAGCAGACATTATGTACATAATCATTCTCTGGTTTTTGTCTGAAGAGGGGGTTATCCACTGCTGGGCAACCATTGAAAGTCCCATGAGTATCGGTAGAATGTAATAGGGGTCTTTAGATGAAAGGTCTGTTATCCACAGCATAAACGGTGCATTTTTTAGTTCAACAGTAACCATAAGGACATTATACAGGGCTATAAAAACAGGTATCTGAACTATAATAGGCAGACAGCCGGACATTGGATTTGCCCCATGTTCTGCGTAAAGCCTCATCATTTCCTGCTGTAGTTTCTGGGGATCATCTTTATATTTTTTCTGGAGTTTTTTTATTTCAGGGGCAAGATCTGCCATCTTTTTCATGGCTTTTAAGCTTTTGTGGTTTAGAGGGAAAAATATAATTCTGATCAGAACGGTAAGCAGTATTATCGCAACACCCCAGTTGTGGGTGTAGTTGTAGAAAAAGTGTAGAACAATAAAAAGCGGTTTTCCAAGAATTCCAAATATACCAAAATCCACTGTGTCCTGAAGGGCAAGATCTTTGTTCCATTCTTTTTTGTATTTTTCTGTTATGTTTTCAAGGAGGGAATAAAGTTTTGGACCCCCAAGGAAAAACCCTTCCAGATTTGGGGGGATTTCTGAAAGAACAACTGTCTTCTCTTTTGCCACAGGAATTACATGGGTTGCTGTAAATCCATCTTTAGAGGCAAGCATCTGTATGAAATACTTATTTTCTTCCCCTGACCAGAGGATATTACCTCTGATTACCTGCTCCCTTTCAATATCGGGGTCTATTTTGATCAGTTCCTTATCTGTTTTTATTACAGCACCTGAATGTCCGAAAACTGTTCCAGCTTCCCCTAAGGAGATCCCATTAATAACAGATATTCCGTACTTTTCAAGTCCTTTTGATCTGAAATTAAACAGAAAGATTGAGTCATTCAGGATAAACTCCTTAACAACCTCAATTCCGTCTTTTTTAAGTACAAATATAAGTCTGTCGCCTTCTTTTTTGAAAGTATAACGGCTGAAGTTAATCAGCTCAGTTATTTTAGGATCTGTAGTTATTATTTCTGTCGGGAATATTCTGTTTTTCTTTGAAAAATCACTGATTATATCCGTTTTATATTTATCAATATAAATTGATATTATTCTTGCACCGATTTTGGATATTTTAACCTCACCAAAATCTGTTTTGATAGAGACTATGTTGTTTAGATCGTCTGCATTTATCCTTCTACTGCCTAAAAGGAGGTTGTAGCTCCCTCCTGCCTGATAAACGATCTGGGTTTTTTCCTCTCCGGTATCCTTCTTCTCTTGTGGAGTTTCCCTTTTCGTTTCTTCTACTTTTGTTTCAGTTTGTACTGTCTGCTGTTTAGCTGTCTTATCTGTTTGATCCTGATAAAAGTAAGAACTGAAGAAGGAAAAACCTATCATCAAAACAGCAACTATAACAAAAAAGATCAGCATTCTTTTTTGAAGATCTTGTTCCTGATTCATCAGCTACCTCTCTTATGGTTTATCAATTCCGCCTTTTGAGTAAGGATTGCACCTTAAAATTCTCCATGTGGCTTTAAGAAGCCCCTTCACTACCCCGTATTTTTCAACAGCCTCAATACTGTACTGGGAGCATGTCGGGTAGTATCTACAGCTTGCAGGGTACAGGGGAGAAATAAATCTCTGATAAATTTTTAAGGCTTTAACCACAGTTCGCTTTAACATTATTTTCAAGTTTCTCTTTAATTAGATTTATATCTTTAATAAGATCGTAAGTTTTTTTTCCGATTATTCCTATTTTGGGGATTATCACTATATCATATCCCATATTTTTCAAAGTTTCACCATAAAGGCGGATGGCTTCTTTTATAATTCTTTTAGCTTTGTTTCTATCAACAGCCTTTTTAGAAAACCTCTTTGATATAACAAAGGCAAATCTGGGTTTTCCCAGATTGTTTTTCCTGAACAGAACAATCAGATTTTTTGTCTTAAAAGATTTTCCTTTTCTTAGAATTTCCAGAATATCTTTATTTTTTAATGTTTCCATCAGGCTGCAAGTCTTTTTCTGCCTTTGGCTCTTCTTCTTGCAAGTATTCTTCTTCCTGCTTTTGTTCTTTTCCTTGCCAAAAATCCTGATCTTCTTTTTCTTTTTTTGTTTGATATTCTATTCTGTATTTTTCCTGACATTTTATTACCTCCTTAAAAAATAAAAGAGCGCACATATCAAGTATGCACGCCCTAAAATATTTAAATTTCTATCTTTATTAATGGCCTAAAAACTTAGCGTCAAATATTCCTGTGAATATGAATATAATAGCAATAAGCAATCCATAAAGAACAAAAGTTTCTATAAGCGCCATACCAATAAACATTGTTGTAAGGAGCTTACCGCCCATATTCGGGTTTCTTGCCATACCTTCAAGAACTCCCCTTATTGCATTACCAAGACCAGCAGCACCACCTCCGGCAGCAGCACCTATGGCAATTCCTGCTCCAATAGCTACTCCACCGTAAAATACCGCTTTCGCAAGCATGTCTGATCCTTCACCTGCAAAAGCAGCTGAGAGAGCTCCTGCAACCATAAAGAGCATCAAAAAAGCTGTAGAGTATTTCTTCATTACTGTAAAAACCTCCTTCTTATTTTTATTTTATTACTAAAACCTGCGAACTCAACTTAGGTACATCCCTTTCGTAATCTATAGGAATTACAGCAATGTCAGGCTTTTCCTCATCAACAACATCAATTAGCCTTTTTATAGTTTTACCTTTTGCTTCTATTAAAAATCTGTACGGAACTGACAGATCTTTCAAAAGCGGTTTAAGTCTATCTAATACATTTTTTTCTGCCTGCTCTTTCAGATCAGGAGATGCAGGCATTCCTAAAGATGCACTGGCACTTATCATTGTGTACACATCTTCCAGTTCATGAAAGATAACAAGTTCGGACTTGAACTGTTCTGACAAATACTTAGCCCATTCTAAAGCTTTAAGAGAAATAGGCGTCAGATCAACACAAACAAGTATTTTTTTTACTTCCATCTATTTATCTCCTTAATGAGCTTCTTCAACAAGAGCCCCGGCTATGTAAACTGTAGTCAATATCATAAATACGTAAGTCTGAAGAAAAACAGCTATAAGGTGAACAACCATTATCGGCAGAGGAATAAGAAATGGTATAAGCATAATAAGGACAACTGTTATTAGCTCTCCTCCTGTCATGTTTGCAAAAAGACGGAGAGCAAGGGTTATGGGTCTGCTTATATGGGATATAACTTCTATTATGAAGAAAATCGGAGCTGCTGCAGGTATAGGGCCCATAAAGTGTTTAAGGTAAGATACACCGTGCTTTCTTATACCAAGATAGTTGTAGTAAAAGAAAACCATTAAAGCGAGGGCGAGTGTCGTGTTGATGTTTGCTGTGTAAGACTCAAAGCCCGGTATCATACCCATCAGGTTTCCTGTGAAGATAAACAGCCCAAGCCCTGCCACCAGAGGGAAAAACCTTCTTCCTTCTTTTCCCATCTGTTCTTTGAGCATATTATCAACAAATTCTATATACATCTCAAAAAGGTTTTGAAGTGGAGTTGGAACCAGAGAAGGTTTTTTTGCAAATATCAAAAATAAGACCGGTACCACAATAAGACCTATAACTGCAAACAGTATATGTCCGACGTAAAGCCCTTCCAATGCAGCCTCCGTTAAGTGTATTCAGATTTCACAAATCCTGAATATTATATCAAAATTTTATATAAGGTGTAAACTAAAATTCTGTGAGGTATCTCCTGTAATTTTCCACTCTTTTTTTTATCTCTATCCAGTTGTCATTACCGAATTTTTCTATAATAGCATCTGTCAGAACTATCGCAAGCATAGCCTCCCCTACAATGGCTGCTGCTGGAACTGCCACAACATCTGATCTTTCTTTGGCAGCCAGGAAAGGTTCTTTAGTTTTTATATTTACTGATCTTAAAGATTTTTTTCTCATTAGCGTTGGAATAGGTTTCATCGCAGCTCTGACCACAACAGGCTCACCATTTGTCATTCCTCCTTCTATTCCCCCTGCTCTGTTTGTCTTGTGGTAAAAACCTCTTCCTTCCTCGTAGAATATCTCATCATGTGCCTGTGAGCCAAACTTTTCAGACAGACGGAAGCCTTCACCTATCTCAACACCTTTTATCGCCTGAATGCTCATCATTGCCTGCGCAATTTTTCCGTCAATTCTCCTGTCCCACTGTACATAACTTCCAAGTCCCACAGGAACTCCCGTTGCAAAGACCTCAAACACTCCTCCAAGACTTTCCCCTTCTTCTCTGGCGAGATCAATCAATTTTTTGAACTTTTCATCTTCCTCAGGTAGAGGTATTCTAAGTTCAGATTTTTCAGCTCTTTCAAATCTTTCTTCAAGAGAAAGATGTTGTATCTGATCTTTTACAGAAAGTTCACCTATTGAAATAACATAACTTCCTATTTTTATGCCCACATCTTCCAGAAGTTGTTTGCAGACAGCTCCAACGGCAACCCTCGTTGTTGTTTCCCTTGCACTTGCCCTTTCCAGAACATTTCTCATATCATAAAAACCGTATTTTATCCCTCCTGTTAGGTCTGCATGTCCCGGTCTTGGGTTCAGTATTTCTCTTTTCTCGGTAGGCTCTCCCTCTACAGCCATTATTTCAGTCCAGTTTTCCCAGTCTTTATTTTTGACCATAAGGGTTATAGGAGACCCTAAAGTAAGACCAAACCTCACCCCTGACAGTATCTCTACCTGATCTTTTTCTATTTTCATCCTTCCACCGCGACCATAACCTGTCTGTCTCCTTGCCAGCTCTCTGTTTATGTATTCTGAGGATATCCTAAGGTTTGATGGAATACCCTCTATTATTGCTGTCAATGCCGGACCGTGAGACTCACCTGCATTTAAAAATCTTAGCTTACCCATCTGTTCTCCTGCTTTTATATTTTCATTGATTATTTTAACCTGAGAAGTTTTTTTACGAAAATAATATAAATTACATTTTTAGTTAGAGATAAAATGGATAAAATCCTTTTTGACGATAAAAATCACAGGTACATATTGATCGGCTTTGCAGAAAGTAATGATGAACAGGGAATACCGTCAAACCAATATCTTATAATCCATAAAAATAAGAGCATCTTAATAGATCCAGGTGGGTTTGGACTGTTTCCTATACTTCTTTCCAGAATTCTGAAATACACTAAACTGCAAGATGTTCAAAAAATCATCCTTTCACATCAAGATCCAGATGTTTGTGGAGGATTAAATATCTGGCTTGAAATGACAGAGGCAGAAGCTTATATATCAAGCTTGTGGCTCAGATTTCTTCCCCATTATGATGTCAAAAAAATCGATAAAATAGTTGGTATTCCGGATGAAGGAATGGATCTTCAGATTGAGGGTAAGTTTCATCTAAAGTTAATTCCCGCACATTTTCTTCACTCCCCAGGACAGGTTAATGTTTACGATCCCATATCCAAAATACTATTTACAGGAGACATAGGAGCTGGAATGCTTCCCTGTTCCGACAACAAACTGTTTGTTGAAGACTTTGAAGAGTATAAAAAATGTATAGATGGATTTCACAAAAGGTATATGGCTTCAAATGAGGCTTTGAGAAAATGGGTAAAAAATGTTGAAAAGTTAGATATAAACATAATAGCTCCCCAGCATGGATACCTGTATAAAGGGGAAAGCGTTAAAAAACTTCTTGAATATCTATATGATCTTAAATGCGGGATTAATCTGTTATGAGAAAATCTATTAATTTTGAAAATCTTAGAAAAGAGATAGCTTTAAAAAACGGCATTATAATGGAGAATCTCCTAAAGTATGATTCCCTGATTAAAGGTATGAGGAAGGAGCTTAGGAAAAGTAAAAGGAAAGAATTCTTTTTTTATGACACTTTACTGGGAAAATTACAGGATGTTTTTAATGAAAACCTTAAGCTTGTAAAAAACGGTAGTCTTGAGTCTATAGATCTGATTTCTATACTTGAGAGAGAAGTTATCGACAAAAGCCTTTTACAAAAGGAAACTGAGATTTTAAAAGGTATTGTTTTATCAAGAGAAAGTATAACAGACTGGAAAGGGTATACAGTAGAACTTTTAAGGCAAATGATTGATGTTTATCCCTTTGATCTGTTCTTTTTAGCAATTAATGAGACATCTTCTAAAAAGGTTTATCTATTTTACAGTTTCCTATTTGATAATCAGATAAGATCAAAAATAAAAGAATACTTTAAAAATGAGCTTTTTATCGGAGAAAAAATTGATTTTGAAGAAATATTTTTATCACAGAAGAAAACCTCAAAAAAAACAGATAAACTTCACATACAGACATCCCACTTTCTTCCCGATTCTGAGGATGTTGGAGGAACTATCGGAATTGTAGTTTTATCACAAAATAGGCTTTCAAAAAAAGAACTTGACATAATACAGTCTATCCTCTCAATAATGAACCTTGTAGCAGGATCATCAAGGGCTTTGTCTAAAGCCCTTTCCGAATTGGAGTACTTTGCAGGACATGATCCTCTTACAAATCTTTATAACAGAAGGATTTTTGAAGACCTTTTGAAATATGAAGTCGGCAGAGCAAAAAGGAAAGGGTACAGATTCTCCCTTATCCTTATTGATCTTGATAACTTTAAATACATAAATGATACTTACGGTCACAATGTTGGAGATGCTGTTTTACAATCTGTTGCGGATCAGCTTGAAACCTCTGTCAGAGATGGAGACCTTGTTGCAAGAATAGGGGGGGATGAGTTTGTTATCCTTCTTAGTGAAACATCTTTGCCTGATGCTGTGAAAGTAGCGGAAAGAATAAGAACAAACCTCGAAAAAAATAAAATATGCGTTTTTGACGGAAGTGTATTATCTGTTAGTGCATCTTTGGGAGTTGTTGAGTATCCAACTCACGGATCATCAAAAGAAGAACTTATGATGATCGTAGACAATGCCCTTTATAGAGCAAAAGATTTGGGAAAGAATAAAGTTTATGTTCCAACAATAGAGGAAATAAAACAAACAATAAAAGAAAAAAGAAAAGAGTTTTACATCCTTCAAGAAGCCCTTGATCAGAATCTTTTTATGCCCTATTTTCAACCTATTTATGATCTAAAAAAAGGTAAAGTTTATGCCTATGAAGTTCTTGCAAGGCTTAGAGACACTTCAGGAGAAGTAATATCAGCCTATAGGTTTATAACGCTTGCCGAAAAATTGGGAAAAATAAAAGATATAGACAGATTAATAATAAAAAAAGCGTTAACGAAGAAATCTTTCTCAAAAAACAGGTTTAAGATCTTTTTAAATCTATCTGTTAATTATTTTTCTGATGAACAGTTTTGGAACCAGATATTTGGTATCATAAAAAAATTACATATCAGGCCAGAGGAAATAGTGTTTGAAATCACAGAAAGGGAAGCTATTAAAGGGATCGGGGAATTTCAAAGTTTACTTTCAAAATTAAAAACCAGAGGGTACAAATTTGCTATTGATGACTTTGGAAGTGGATATTCCTCTTTCTACTACCTTAAACATCTACCTATAGATTATGTAAAAATTGATGGTGAATTTATAAAGGAACTTTCATCAAAAGATCATAAAAGCACAGCTTTTGTTGAAAGTATTGTTCTTCTCTGTAAAAGATTGAAGATAAAAACAGTTGCAGAGTTTATAGAAAATGAGGAGATTTTAAACACCGTGAAAACTATCGGTATTGATTACGGTCAGGGATACTTCCTTGGTCATCCTTCAGAAGACTTCCTTTGAAATCATCCTGCATCTTTGAGATAATGAATTAAAAATAAACATTCAGGAGAGTAAAATAATGAAAAGCAGATTATCCCTAATTGTAGGAATTCTGTTTATATTTGTCGCTGGTCTTAGCTTTGGTATCAATGCGAAAACACAACCTGAAAATAGGCTAAAAGAGGATTTACAGCTTATATCAATATACACCGATGTACTCAAAATAGTTAAAGATCTTTATGTTGAACCCGTTGAGACGGAGAAACTTATATACGGATCATTAAGGGGAATGATGAGTACCCTTGATCCATACTCTGCTTTTTTTACTCCCGATGAGTTTAAGGACTTTACAACGGAGACCCATGGTGAGTTTGGGGGTCTTGGAATAGAGATAACTATGGAAAACCACAAACTTATAATAGTAGCTCCTATTGAAGATACACCTGCATGGAGAGCAGGTTTAAAACCTGGGGATGTGATTATCGAGATAGATGGAGAGCCTACCGACAAGATGACACTCCTTCAGGCTGTTAAAAAGATGAGAGGTAAGCCAGGCACACAGGTAACGCTAACTATATGGAGAAAAGGTGTTGAAAAACCTTTCAAAGTAACAATTACAAGGGCTATAATAAAGATAAGAAGTGTTAAAACAAAAGAACTTGACGAAGGAAAAATCGGTTATATCAGACTTACCCAGTTTCAGGAAAACTCAACTGAGGATTTTAAGAAAGCCCTTCTTAAATTTAAAGACAAAGATGGAATTATTATAGACCTGAGAAACAATCCGGGAGGTCTCCTTTCAACAGCTGTTATGATAGCTGACATGCTCTTGAAAAAAGGGGATATGATAGTTTACACAAAAGGAAGAACCCCAAGATCCAATGAAAAATATTTCTCAAGGAATGATCCTGTTATTCCACTTGATTTTCCTATTGTCGTAATAGTCAACAAAGGTTCAGCAAGTGCATCAGAAATTCTTACAGGAGCACTCAGAGACAACAACAGGGCACTTGCTGTTGGGGATAAGACTTTTGGTAAAGCCTCTGTTCAGACCCTTATACCTCTTCCTGACGGTTCTGGCATAAAACTAACAACAGCCCATTACTACACCCCAAGCGGTAAAATGATAATGAACAAAGGTATAACACCTGACATTATCGTTCATGTAAGCCATGAGGAAGAAATGGAAAGGCTGAAAGCTGAAAGGGAAGCAAAAATTCATGGGAAAAAAGTAGAGATAAAAGATCCCCAGCTTGATGCAGCTATAAACGCAATAAAAATTCTTAATTTTGCAAGAAAAGCTGAAAAATGAGAATATTGGGGATAGAGACCTCCTGTGATGACACAGGGGTGTGTATCTATGATTCAGAGAAGGGAATTTTGTCAAATGTTGTTTCATCCCAGGTTAAGCTCCATGCTCAATGGGGGGGAGTATACCCTGATCTTGCTGCAAGAGAACACACAAGGAACATAATACCTGTTCTTGACAGAGCAGTTAAAGAAGCCGGTGTAGACTTGAACAGCGTTGATGCTGTTGCTGTTACTGTTGCTCCCGGTTTAATAGTATCCCTTGTGATAGGCATTTCAGCAGGAAAATCTCTAAAGTGGGCATTAAAAAAACCTTTGATCCCTGTCCATCACATAGAGGCACACATATTTGCCGTATTCTTATCTGAAGATGTTCAGTTTCCTTTTATCTCACTTGTTGTTTCAGGAGGACATACAGAACTGTATGTTATCAGGAAGTTTGAGGATTACACATTTCTTGGGGGAACCCTTGATGATGCTGCCGGAGAAGCTTACGACAAGGTTGCAAGAATGCTGGATTTAGGCTATCCGGGAGGTCCCATTATAGACAAACTGGCAAAAGAAGGAAAAGAGGTTATAAAACTGCCAAGACCCCTGCTGAACGATAAAGGAAAAAACCGTTTCAACTTTTCTTTTTCAGGTTTGAAAAGTGCTGTTATGAGAGAGGTAGAAAAGGGAGTATACAAAAAAGAGGATATAGCAAGGTCTTTTCAGGAGGCTGTTGTTGATGTTCTCGTGGGGAAAACCGTTGATGCTGTGAATGAGTTTGGCATCAATAATGTTGTCGTTTCAGGAGGGGTCTCCGCAAACTCAAGACTGAGGGAAAGGTTTTTTGAGGAATCTGAAAAAAACAGGTTTTCGGTGCACTTCCCCCCTCTCTATCTGTGTACAGATAACGGGGCTATGGTTGCATACACAGGATACAGAAGGTTTAAAGAGACAGGAAGAACAATAGGATACGCTTTTGAAGGAAAAGCAAGGCTCAGGCTTGACAGGTTTATTGAGTACATAAAGTAAATCTATGCACGGTTTTAATCAAATATTAACTCCCCCGTCCCTTTATTCCATTTACTTTTCATTTATTAATTCTGTAACCTTTTTTATCACCATCTTCAAAACTCCTAATTTTGCATCGGAAGGTGAAATTAAACCAACAATGTAATCATCAGAAATCTGTGTATAAATCAGGTATCCATCTGGCGAATGAAGAACAACCTGATCAAGCCCTCTTTTCTTAACATCGCTTATAGCCATCAATCCTGCAGTGAATATTGCTGCACCAGTTGATGCCAAAGTATCTTCATCTATTCCTTCCTGAAGATAAGAGACTATAGGTAATCCCTCCACATCTGCTAAAATCAATCCATCAAGATTGTTCGTTCTTACAATTTCCTTAAAAGATTCTCTTTTTTCATTAATTTTCTCTGGAGTAAGCATCGGCATACCTCCTTAAAAATTTCTGTCTTCCATATTTTTGATTTGAGATTTTAAAAAAGTCAGCAGGAGAGGAATCTGTCTTTTAATTTCTTTTTCTTCTATATTCTCCCTTCCCAACTCTTGAGCCAACTTGCTTATTACTTCCAGTAATCCTTGATAAAATTCTGTTGTTCCAATCTCACCCCCTTTTCTTTTTTGTTCAAGGTTTGAAAGTTCTTCTTTTAACATCATACTTCCTCCATACATATTAAAACCTCCGTATATAAGGTTTTAAAAGTTTTTTAAATCAGGATTTCTTTTTAGGATTTCTTCTGTAATTTCATCAAGTATTTTCTCAACAGTAGTTCTGTCTGTTGCAACACCTTCCACTACTTTTATATGGGAAGGTATCCTTAATCTTCGTCTTATCTCATCTGCAGACATTGCTTCAGGCAAATCAGTTTTATTTGCAACAAAAAGAAACGGAGCAGAAGGGCTTACTTTTATCAAAACCTTTATCTGTTTTGGTATCTCAAACCAGCGGGATGTATCTGTAGAATCAACCAAAAAAATAAAAGCTTTGGTATCTTTAGCAAGAATGGGCCACATAAAAGAAAATCTTTCCTGTCCGGGTATTCCAAAAATCCTTAATTTATGTCCATATTTATTGATATATTCTCCAAAATCCATAGCAACAGTTGTTGTTTCTTTTTTAGCTTTTTCTTCAACGAGGGTGGTTTTTCTCTCTGTGCTTATAGTTTCTATTTGAGAAACAGTTTTAACAAACGTTGTTTTACCCGCTCCAAAATGCCCTGCAACCAGAATTTTAAATGCTTTTCTGGACATAGGTTTGAACTCTCCGTAAATAGTATTTTTATGAATAATAAAATAAATTCTTGAATTAAAATATAATAATAATCATATATAAAAGCAAATAAAATAGACCCCTTATTATTAACCCTGAGTTTATTAATATTTTCGGAATTTATTTTAGAAGTTTTAGAATTGAAAAGATGCGGGCAAAAAAACCCGCATTTATTTAAAGATTAACCCTGTTTTGCTGCCATTTCTTCGGCTTTTCTTTTTGCGTCTTCTATGCCTGCTACCATGTAGAACGCCTGTTCAGGAAGGTGATCCCACTTACCTTCAACAACCTCTTTAAATGATCTTATTGTATCCTCTCTTTTCACATAATCACCTGGCTGACCTGTAAACTGCTCAGCAACGTGGAACTTCTGGGCAAGAAATCTCTGGAGTTTTCTTGCTCTGTAAACGAGAGCTTTATCCTCTTCTGAAAGCTCCTCCATACCAAGAATTGCGATGATTTCCTGAAGCTCTTTGTATCTTTGTAGAATTCTCTGAACTTCCCTTGCAACAAAGTAATGCTCCTCACCAACATACTCAGGTGCAAGAGCTTTTGATGTTGACTCTAATGGATCTATAGCCGGATATATACCAAGCTCTGCAAGTCTCCTCTGCAGAACGATTGTAGCATCAAGGTGTGCAAAAACTGAAGCCGGAGCAGGGTCTGTAATGTCGTCAGCAGGAACATAAACTGCCTGAATAGATGTGATAGATCCGTTTACAGTTGATGTGATCCTTTCCTGAACCTCACCAACGTCTGTTCCAAGCGTTGGCTGATAACCAACAGCAGATGGAAGTCTTCCCAGGAGTGTTGAAACCTCAGCACCTGCCTGAACAAATCTAAATATGTTATCTATAAAGATAAGAACGTCCTGTTTTTCAACATCCCTGAAGTACTCAGCCATTGTCAGACCTGTCTGGGCAACTCTGAACCTAACCCCTGGAGGCTCGTTCATCTGTCCGTAAACCATAGCCGTGTAAGGTAAAACTCCCGACTCTTTCATCTCCATCCACAGGTCATTCCCTTCCCTTGTTCTTTCACCAACACCAACAACAACAGAGTATCCGGAGTGGAACTTGGCTATGTTGTGGATAAGCTCCTGCATAAGAACTGTCTTCCCAACACCAGCACCACCGAAAAGACCAACCTTTCCACCTTTGATAAATGGGACGAGAAGATCAATAACCTTAATACCTGTTTCAAATATCTCAACCTTTGTTGACTGTTCCTCAAAAGATGGTGCAGGTCTGAATATAGGCCATCTTTCCTCAGCCTCAACGGGACCCGCATCATCAATAGGCTGCCCCACCACATTGAATATTCTTCCAAGAACAGGCTTTCCAACAGGAATCTGGAGAGGTCCTCCTACACTTTCAACCTCCTGTCCTCTAACAAGCCCGTCTGTGGGTCCATAAGCTATTGTTCTTACTCTTTTCTCTCCAAGATGCTGTGCAACCTCAAGATATAGATCCTCTTTGGTCTCATTTCCCTTGTCGTCAATCGCTATTCTTTCTGTCTTTAATGCCCATCTTATTTCTGGTAGTTCTTCTGTTTCAAACTCAACATCAACAACAGGTCCTACGACCTGAACTATTTTTCCTTTGTTATCTGCCATTCTTTATATCCTCCTGACTTCTTTTATTCAATAGCATTTGAAGCATTAATAATATCAATAAGCTCTGTTGTAATAGCTTCCTGTCTTGCTTTGTTGAAAATAATCGTCCATCTTTTAATAGCTTCACCTGCGTTTCTTGTTGCGTTATCCATTGCAAGCATACGTGCTGCATGTTCGGCTGTTGAGGACTCAACGAGAGCCCTGTAAAGCTGGAAGTTTATATATCTTTTTAAAAGTTCCTCGAGAACATCTTCTGCTGATGGTTCTATATTGTACCTTGAAAGCTCAGAAAGTTTTGTGTAATCAAGTTCAGGTTCTATAGGAAAAAGTTTCCTTACCTTTGTTTCATAGGTTGCTGTTGTAATAAGTTCATTGTTTACCATGTAGACTGCATCTGTTTTTTCATTCTCGTACCTTTCAGCTATTATTCCGCCTACCTTTGATGTGAATGCAAGATTAAGGTGATCCCTGTATATATCCTCATATCCCTCTATTAAGTTATAACCTTTGTTTTTAAAAAACTGAACAGCTTTCCTTCCTATAAGTATAAGGTTTATCTCTTTTTCCTCTTCCTGAAACTTTTTTATATCGGAAAGAGCCCTCTTTATCACATAGGAGTTAAAAGCTCCGGCAAGACCTCTATCAGCTGTTATAACAACATAATCTATCTTTTTTTCTTCTCTTATTTTTAGTAGGGGGTGTATATCCCTGTCAACAAACATGGCAAG
>JALVEY010000023.1 GCA_027030485.1 Persephonella sp. | reverse complement strand
GACAGATGTATCCAGAACTATTATCTGGTAAGGGATACCTATCTGGTTGGCTGCAAGACCGACACCTTCAAGCTCATACATTCTTTTGAACATAATATCTATGTATTCCTTAAGCTTTTCAGTTCCGAAAAAATCAACCTCTTTCATTTTTTGTTTCAGGATTTTGTCAGGCCATATTCTTATCTGGTAATCCATATCATACCTCTGTAAAAGTTGCTTTTTGTTTCAGTTTTTTTACCATTTCAGCAGGATCTTCAGCTTTGAAGATAGAGCTTCCAGCAACAAATATGTTTACTCCTGCCGATGAAACTTCTGCAATGTTATTCCCGTTAATCCCGCCGTCAATCTCAATTAATATATCCGTTCTTCCTGTTTCTTCCATTAAAATCTTCAGTTTTTTGACTTTTTCAAGGGTCCGGGGAATAAATTTCTGCCCTCCAAATCCGGGGTTTACAGACATAATCAGGACATAATCTATGTAATGGATTATCTCATCAAGGGTGTTAACAGGGGTTGCAGGGTTAAGAACAACACCTGCCTTTACTCCCTGTGATTTTATGTAATCAACAAGTCTGTGTGAGTGTATGCATGCGTCCATATGAAATGAGATCATGTTACAGCCTGCCTTTATAAAATCAGGAACATACCTTTCAGGCTCTACTATCATAAGGTGGGCATCAAAGGGAAGATCGGTTAAAGGTCTTAAACTCTCAACAACAGGTATCCCGATAGTTATGTTAGGAACATACCTGCCGTCCATTATATCAAGATGTATGATGTCTGCTCCTGCCTGCTCAACAGTTTTAATCTCCTGTCCCAGTTTTGAAAAATCTGCCGACAGGATAGAGGGAGCAATCAGTTTGATATCTTCCAAGTTCTGTACCTCCACAAATATTAGAATAAAATATTAGCACACCACAAAGGAAAATTAGTATGAGCAACTTAAGATTAGAGATAAAAAGGAAGATTTTTCATATCTTTTCTATTCTTACTCTTTTATTACCACTGTATATGTTTGGTAAATATTCAGTAGCAATAATAATGTTTTTTATGATCGTTTTTTTATTTCCAGTTTCTTTTTTCAGGATAAAGAATGTTTTTACTATCTGGTTCTGGAAAATCATTGATCTTGTTGAAAGAAAGGAAAATATAAAAGTCCTCCCTGCCAGACAGGCTTTTTCACTTGCTGTTGGTTTCTTGATAACATCTTTGGTTTTTGATGAGGGGATACTTCAAATATGTATTATATCAACGGCTGTTTATGATGGTTTTGCAACGATTATAGGACTTCTTACAGGAAAGCACAAATTCCCGTGGGGAAAAAGCCTTGAAGGGACTTTAGGGGGAACTCTGTTTAACACTTTAGCATTAAGTATGGTTATTCCTGTGGAGTATGCATTCATCATATCTTTGTTTGTTGCTGTTGTGGAAAATCTGTCCAGATCTGATGTATGGTTTTTAGATGATAACCTGCTTATCCCTGTTTTTACAGGATTGTTTTCATGGTTTTTAGATGTTCCAGCCGAGCTTCCTCAGTTTTTCTTTTCCTTCCTGTGATATATTTTCTGTGTTCCATGGGGTGCTGAAATCTGTGCCAACTGTGATCTCATCAAGCTGTGGAAAGTGTGTGTGGAGGGTTTTTATTATTGTTCTAAGAATGTATTTCTCAAGGGGGCATTGTGGTGTGGTTAAGGTTATTGTTACCTTAAGTTTTTTGTCTTTAAGTTCAATCTTTTTAACAAGTCCAAGGTCAACTATATTCAGAGGGATCTCAGGATCATAAACATCTTTTAATGCGTTAATTACATCTATCTCTGTCATTATTGATCTCTATAAACGATTTTTCCTCTGTAGAATGTGTATTTTACCTTTCCTATAAGCTTTATGCCCATTAAGGGTGTATTTTTGCTCTTTGACAGTATCACTTCCTCGTTTACTTCCCAGCTTTCTGAAGGATCAAAAACTGTAAGTTCAGCCAGTTCCCCTTCTTTGATCTGTGGAGGTTTTAAACCTATCTTTTTGGCAGGGTTTATAGACATAACCTCAACCAGTCTGTTCATATCAAAGTAATCTTTTCTAACAAGCTCAAGAACAATAGGAAGGGCAAACTGTAGACCTATCATTCCGGGAGGACAGTGGTGGTGTTCCTGCATCTTTTCCTGCTGTGCGTGGGGAGCGTGGTCTGTTGCCACTATATCAATAATACCAGATGCCAAAGCCCACCTCAGTGCTTCTATATCCTCATGTTCCCTGAGGGGAGGAGATACTTTTGCTTTACAGTCAAAATCAAGCCATTCCTCATCTGTAAGATAAAGATGGTGGGGGGTGACCTCGGCTGTCACTTTTGCTCCCATAGCTTTCGCCCATGTAATTATCTCAACTCCAACCTTTGTGGAAAGATGGCATATATGAACAGGCATACCTGTGTGCATAGATAAAATACAGTCCCTTGCAACCATAGTGTCCTCAGCCTCAGGGGGTAGTGGAGGAAGTCCCAGAGCTGCAGCAATCTCCCCTTCGTGGGCAACACCATCTTTTGAAAGGCTTAGATCCTCGCAGTGATCAGCAACAAAACTTCCTATTGACCCTGCATACTCCATAGCTTTTCTCATTATGTGGGCATCCTCAACAGGAGAGCCGTCATCTGTAAAATAAACAGCTCCGGCTTCTTTAAGAAGGGACATTTCTGTAAGCTCTTTCCCTTTTCTTCCTTTTGTTACGGCAGCAGACGGCAATACTCTGCAAAGACCTATTTCTTCTCCTTTTTCAATAATGTATCTGATTAGCGAAGGTTCATCTAAGGCAGGCAGGGTATTTGGCATACACACAACTGTTGTATATCCACCTGCAACAGCAGCTTTGCTTCCTGTGTAGATATCCTCTTTGTATGTCTGCCCCGGATCTCTAAAGTGAACATGTATGTCTGTAAATGACGGACATATTATCTTTTCTGCAGCATCTATAACCTGTGCCTTTGCCGGTGGGTCTATCTTTTCTTCCAGTTTTACTATTTTTCCGCTGTCTATAAGAATATCAATCTTTTTGTTTATATTATTAGCTGGATCAACAACATGCCCATTTTTTAAAAGTACCAGATCCAAATCTGACCTCCTTACTCTAAAACCTTTCCTATTCTATTAAATCTAATGCCAGGTGAGTTTGTGTCTATGGAAAAATAAATAACAAAAGCCTGACCTATTATGTAGTCATCCGGAACAAATCCCCAGAACCTGCTGTCTCTGCTGTTGTCCCTATTGTCTCCAAGAACAAAGTAATGCCCTTCAGGAACTTCTACTGGTCCAAAATCTTTTACTCCACCGTCAAATATTTCAATAATTGTATAAGAATGATCTTTGCCGTTATATTTTCTTGGAAGGGTTTCTATGTATTTTGTAGCTTTTGCATTTTTTTCTTCAAAATAACCTATTTTTTCTCTTTTTAAAGGTTTCCCGTTCAGATAAACAATATCATTTTTTACCTCAACAACATCTCCCGGAAGACCTATTATCCTTTTTATATAATCTATTTTAGGGTTCTCAGGATATTTGAAAACTATAATGTCTCCCCTGTCTGGTTTTGCAATCCTGTTTTTGTACCTGTAAAAATCTATGCCGGTAAAAGGAATTCCTATACTCCAGTCCCCATAAACCAGTTTGTTTACAAGAATAAAATCTCCAACAAGAAGTGTCGGCTTCATTGAACCGGAAGGTATGTTAAAAGCCTGTGCTAAAAATATTCTGATTAGAGAAACCACAATTACGATAAATGCTATAGTTTTAAATATATCCGAGGCTGTTTTTTTCTTTTTTTCCATTTAATCCGTTTTACCTCCACAGTCCTAATTTGTTTTCTCTGGCATAATGAAAACATTTCAGAAACTGATCTTTGTACTTTATATTTGGGGGTATTGTTAGGGGATAAGCATAACCATTACATATTATTTCTTTATTCAGCATTCTTCCATCAGGAAGCCATACATAAGCAAGTAGCCTGCCGTATCTGTCCTGAGGCTGAAGGTCAAACTCAAGGAATACATATCTGTATCCCTTAACCAGATTTTTTGTAAATGCTTTTGCTTTTTTTCCTAACTTTACGATGGTTTTGACATCTTTATCTGTTTCTTTTGACTGGATCTTTGCCCTTCTGTTAGGCTTACTTTCAGGGGTGTCAATTCCTATGAGCCTTAGATTGAACCTTAAATTTTTAAGGGTTTTTCTATTATTAAAAGTGGTTTTTGGCATAGATACAACAATGGTATCCCCGTCTACAACTTTAACAACTTTAGCCTTAACAAAATCACGGTCAGGCTTCCATTTTTCCTTTCCATAACTGAAGGTGAATAAAAGAACAAAGACAAAAAACAGTAAACTATATCTCATAGCTGTAATCTTTAGCCTCTTCATTTGCCTTTAGAACCTTTTCTCTCATTTCTTTTTTGTACTGATGTAGTTTTTCTCTGATTTCAGGGTCAGATATGCCTAATATCTGCGCAGCTAAGACGGCAGCATTAACAGCACCGGCTTTTCCTGTGGTTACTGTTGCTACAGGAACTCCCGGAGGCATCATAACGGTTGAAAGAAGAGAATCAAGACCTTTAAAAGATGAGTTATCTATAGGAATTCCTATAACAGGGATTGAAACCTTTCCTGCTATTGTCCCTGCAAGGTGTGCTGCGTATCCGGCAGCTGCGATAACTACACCGTATTTCTCCTCAGCTGTTTTACAGATCTGTGCCACCTCGTCTGGCGTTCTGTGGGCTGATAATATAAATACATCATATGGAATGCCGAATTTTTTTAAAGTCTCAAAACAGCTTTTC
>JALVEY010000022.1 GCA_027030485.1 Persephonella sp. | reverse complement strand
TGCAATAAGTGAGGCTGTTGAGGAAGCCCTTGAAAACGGCGACACCCATTACTCCCTTGGAAGCGTCCTTAACCATGTTTTGCTCCACCAGACAGTTATAGGGCTTGAGGCGAAAAAACAGCTTGCAAAGGTAAAACATTACCCTGATCTGATAATAGGATCTGTAGGAGGTGGAAGTAATTTTGGGGGACTTGCACTTCCTTTTATGATAGAGAGGTTGTCAGGGGACAGCTGTACAAGGTTTATCGCTGTTGAACCGGCATCATGTCCAACATTAACAAAGGGCAGATATGATTACGACTTTGGTGATACTGTCGGGTTTACACCTCTTATGAAGATGCACACATTAGGTCATGATTTTATCCCTCCCTCCATACATGCAGGGGGACTGAGATACCACGGAATGGCACCGATCATATCAAAGCTTTATGATGAAGGGCTGTTAGAAGCCGTTGCAGTTCCCCAAACGGAAGTATTTAAGGCTGCTGTTGAGTTCGCAAGAACCGAGGGTATAGTCCCTGCCCCTGAATCGGCTCACGCTGTAAAGGTTGTGATAGACGAGGCTTTAAAATGCAGGCAGACAGGGGAGCAGAAGGTTATTCTTTTTAACCTGAGCGGTCATGGATTGCTTGATCTGATGGCTTATCAGAAATACCTTGAAGGTGAGCTTTCTGACTAAACTTTGAGATACTCAAGGAACAGTGTTGCTGTTCCCAGATATATGAGAATACCGATAATATCGTTGAGCGTAAGCGTGATAGGTCCTGTTGCAACGGTTGGGTCCTTGTGTATTTTTAAAGAGATGTAGGGCAGAAGACCTCCAACAAACGCTGCTATAACTATGTTCAAAAACAGAGCTATCCCTATTACAACACCTATAATATGTTTACTTATCCATACAGAAGATATAAGTCCAACAACAAGGGAAACGGCTAAAGCTATCAAAACAGCCACTTTGACTTCTCTGAGTAAAAAGTTCAGGAAATCCTTAAAATATTCTGTTATTTTTCCTGTTGTTAGCCCCCTTGCTGTTATTATTGCCGACTGGGAACTTATCATTCCTGATATTGCGGCAACAAGGGGAAGAAAAAAAACGATAGGGAGAAACTGTCTTATCGTAAAATCAAAAAGGCTTATGATCACAGCAGAAACCATCTCCCCAAAAACAACAACAAAAAGCCATGGAAGTCTCAGTTTTGCTGTTTTTAGGATCTGATTTGTATAAAAAAGCTCTTCTTCCTGAGCCCCTGCCATTTTGAAAAAATCTTCTGTAGTCTTCTCTGTTATTGCATCAAGAATATCATCTATGTATATAACGCCGATAAGCTCATCATTCTCGTCAACAACAGGAATAATAAGAAGATCGTACCTCTGGAAAATATCAATCGCCTCACTTTTTGTTGCATCAGATCTTATGGAGATAACATCTGTATTCATAATATCTTTAATCTGGGCATTTACCGGTGCTGTTAGTATTTCTTTTATAGAAGCAACCCCAATAAGCCTTTCTTTCTTATCAATAACATATATGTATACAACCTCAATATCTTCAGGGGCACTTCTAATTATATTAAGAACATCTTCAACTGTTTTTTCTTCCTCAACAGCAATATACTCTTCGCTGATCAGCGGGGCTATGCTATCTTCACCGTAGGATATAAACTTACGGAGTTCTTCCTTTTCCTCTTCAGCAAGTTTTGCCATTATGGCGTTCTGGAGTTCAACAGGGAGTTTATCTATAATTTTTGATATTTCTCCAACAGAAAAAGTTATTAAAACTCTGAGGGCTTCCTTTATAGGCAGGGCTCGTAATATCTCAATCTGCACATCTTCATCAAGATCATAAAGGAGATCAGATGCTTTTTCTATATTTATGTTCATTAATATCTGGAATATCTTCACCCTTTCCTGATGGGATAGATACCTGAATATCGCAACAAGATCACCTTTGTGGGTTTTTTCCAGTATTCTTTCTAAAGCTTTATAATTTCCCTTATAAAGAAGCCTTTTTAATGTTTCTTTCAAAACATTTAATGAAGGTGTAAGCAATCTCTATCCTCTATGAAACATACTGGTATCCAAGCATTTTAAGAAGTCTTATATCCTCTTTCCATCTTGGTCTTACCTTTACCCAGAGATTCAGATGCACTTTTTTACCAAGCAGATCCTCAAGCTCCTGTCTTGCCTGCTGTCCTATTTTTTTGAGCATCTGACCCTTTCTTCCTATGATTATACCCTTGTGGTTTTCTTTCTCAACATATATAACAGCGTTGATGATCAGCAGATTTTTGTTTTTCTGACCTTCCTCAATGCTTTCAACCTCTACAGCTGCTGAATAGGGAAGTTCCTGCTTTGTGTTGTGGAATATTTTTTCCCTTATTATCTCTGCCACATAAAATCTAAGGGGAAGATCTGTTATCTGATCTTCAGGGAAAAGTGGGGGGGATTCAGGAAGGTATTTTTTTATTACCTGAACAAATCTGTCAAGGTTCTCCCCTTTTACTGCAGACATCGGTATTATCTCAACAAAATCATATTTTTTGGAACTTTCCTCAATGAGAGGAAGAAGAAGCCTCCTGTCCTGCATTTTATCTATCTTGTTTATTACCAGAACTGTTGGTTTTTGGAGTTTTTTTATGTAGTTTTCAAGAAGTAGCTCATCCTCCTTCGTCCACCCTTTATCTGCCTCAATTATCATAACAAGAATGTCAGCCTCCTCCATACTCCCGACAGCAGACTCCATTACTACTTTTGTTAGAAGATCTTTACCTTTCTGGACCCCCGGTGTGTCAAGAAATATTATCTGTGCATCTTTGTCATGTTTTACTCCGAGAATTCTCATTCTTGTTGTTTGGGGTTTTGGACTTACTATAGATAGTTTTGTTCCCAGTATGTTGTTCATTATTGTTGATTTACCAACATTTGGTCTTCCGATTAAGGCAACAAATCCTGCCTTAAAATTTTGATTATTTTCCATTTTTGCACCTGATTTATCTATTTTTTAATATTTTCTGTCAGGGAGAGTTTTTTTGCAAACTTTCAGTAATAAACCTCTTTCAGAAACAGTCCTTCTGGCGGGGCTATGTATATTCCCCTGCTTGGATCTCCAGCATCAAGAATATCTTTAAGCTGATTTATTGTTAACGAACCTGTACCTACCCTTACTGCGTGGGCAACTATCTTCCTTACCATATGCCTGAGAAAATGTGAAGCTGTGATATGTATCTCAATTATATTCCCATCGTATTTTAAGAAAAGCTCCCTGATATCCACCTCTTCTCTAAGGTACTCACCCTTTTTTGATAGGCTTTTAAGATTTTTTTGTCTTTTTATTAGATCAAGAGCCTCTTCTATCTTTTTGATGCTGAACTTTTTTGAAAGATACCACCCAAAACCGTATAGGAAAGGATCTGGCTTTGTGTAAATTCTGTAAAAATAAGTTTTACCTTTTGCACTGAACCTTGCATTAAAAGAAAGGGGAACTTCCTGTGCAGACAGAATGCCTATATCTCTCGGGAGTGTTGCATTCAGATATTTTTTTATCTCTTCAGGCTTTCTGTAAGAGAGTGTTTTGAAGTTTGCCACCTGACCTAAAGCATGGACACCTGCATCTGTTCTTCCTGAAGCAATCAGGGTTATCTTTTCTTTAAAAAGCTCTCTTAGTTTGTCCTCTAATACCTGCTGGACTGTAATATGATTTGGCTGTCTCTGCCACCCGTGGTATCTTGTTCCGATATATCTGATAACTAATTTGTAGTTGTATCTTTTTTTCATGGTTTATCTATTTTGCATTTTCAAGAAGCTGTCTTGCAAGCTCCACAGTTTTTTCGTCTGTCTTACCGCTGAGCATTCTTGCTATCTCATTTACTCTCTCTTCTGTATGGAGAAGCTTTATTGTTGCAACAGTTCTGTTGTTTCCGTAGGATTTTTCAATATAAAAATGCCTGTCTCCGTACACGGCGATCTGCGGAAGATGGGTTATAAGTATTACCTGATAATCTTCAGAAAGCTTTTTCAGCTTTTTTGCCAGAGATAGAGCTGTCTTTCCTCCTATTCCTGTATCAACCTCATCAAAAACCATACAGTCAACATCACTTCCAACCACAAGTTTTAAAGCAAGTGAAAGCCTTGAGATCTCCCCTCCTGAAGCAACCTGATCAACAGGCATAGGATCAAACCCCTTATTGGCAGAAAAAAGGAAAAACACATCATCTTTTCCGTACTGCCCAAGCTCTGTTTCTTCCACCTTTACAACAAACTTTGATTCCTTGAGGGCAAGCTGTTTAAGATGTTCTTCAACCTTCTTACCCAGTTCTTCTGCTTTTTGTTTTCTTATTTCTGATATTTTCCCAGCAAGATCTAATAACCTTTTGTGGATCTGTTCTTTCTGTTTTTCAGTTTTAGGCAGTTCAAACTCAAGATTTTCAAGATATTCAACCCTCTGCCTGAACTGATCCATAAGATTTGTAAGTCCTTTTTCATCTGTATTGTATTTAAGCTCCAGTCTGTTTATCAGATTAAGCCTTTCTTCAATCTGATTGATTTCGGCAGGATCAAAATCCAGATCAAACCTGCTCAGCGAGTAAGAGGCATCACTGATTACAGCCTTTGCCTCCTCAAGGGAAGATATTATATCTTTCAGTTCTTCTGAAAAATCTGAAACCTTTTCAAGCTCTCTTATTACATCAGAAAGTTTTTCTATAACCGAGCCGTCCTGTTCAGAAAGCATCTGCTCCGAGAAAAATACAGCCTCTTTTATTCTGCTTATGTTTGACAGGTATCTGTGCCTTTCTTCAAGTTCTTCTTTTTCCCCCTCTTTTATTTTTGCCTCTTCCAACTCATTAAGCTGAAACCTTAATATGTCCAGTTCTCTCAGTCTGTTGGACTGCTGATTGTAA
>JALVEY010000021.1 GCA_027030485.1 Persephonella sp. | reverse complement strand
CATTTCCCTGGTGCCCACAGCGGGGAGGCTACACCCGGTTCCATTCCGAACCCGGCAGTTAAGCTCCCCTGCGCCTATGATACTGGCCGGGAGACCGGTCGGGAAAGTTGGTCGGCGCCAGGGTTATTTAATTTCTATGACGACCTCACCTGCTTTTATCTTGAACACACCTTTTATCAGTCTGTTTTCGTTTTTTTCAATCCAAAGTTTCCATACTCCTGCAGGTTGAAGTATTCCCCCTACTTTTATCTTAATCGGGTTTATTTCAGCGTAATAGCATTCATATGATCTGTTATTTATTTTTAGATTCTCTATTTTTCTTTTGAAATAAGGAACAAAATAACCCTTTCCTCCAAAAAATACTGATTTTTTTATAGGATTTCCTGATCTTATCTGTCTGTAATAATAGAGGCTTGCTGTGAATGGATCTATGTAGTTTTTGTTTTTTATTTTTTTACTTTCTGTCTTTTCATCTGCTCCTATAATTATTGTTTTGTGGTAATCAACCCATTCTTTTGAAAATTTGTACCTGTGTATCTCTATTAATCCTTTTTCCTCTCTTTTAAAGTAAAACTCCTTTGGTGATAGCTTTTTATCAGAAATTGAATATCCGGAGTATCTGATATTTTTCAAAATCTTAAAAATACCTGTTGTTTCTGCTTTTGCTTCTACCTTTAGTCTTTCTTCAAAATTATACAAAATACAAATTTTTCCAACGGTGATAAAAAAATATTTGACGGCATAGCAATCCTTTCTTGTTTCTCCGTATGAAAAACTGAGAAAGATCAAAATAAAAAAAAGGGAGCGCAGTTTCATGACTTTTAATTATTGTATAATTTTAAGCTGAAAACAACTTTGGAGGTTTAGAATGTCTCTGAAAAAGGCTGATCTTATTATCACTGACATAAACTATATACTGACAATGGATAAAAGCTTAACCGAGTTTAATAATGCTGATATTGTGGTAAAAGATGGAAGGATTATTGATATAGGAAAAAATAAAAAGGATAAATATTTTGGTAAAACAATTATAGGAAGAAATAAGATAGCAATTCCCGGTCTTATAAACACCCACACACACGCTGCAATGACCCTCTTAAGGGGATATGGAAGTGATAACCCTTTAAAAGTCTGGCTTGAAGAATATATATGGCCGGCTGAAGGTAAGTTTGTTAGCTACGAGTTTGTTAAGGACGGAACCCAGATAGCTGTATATGAGATGCTCAGGACAGGAACCACAACATTTGTAGATATGTACTTTTATGAAAATGCTGTTGCTGATGTTATAAAGCAGGTAGGTATAAGGGGTGTTTTGTCAACAGGAATTCTTGATTTTCCAACTCCGGGAGCTAAAACTCCGGAAGAAGGTATTGCAAAAACTGTTGATTTTATAAATGAGTATAAGAATGACCCTTTTGTTATTCCTGCTATTGGCCCACACGCACCTTATACCTGTTCACCCCAAACCTTAAAAAAAGCGTATGAAGTTTCTGAGAAGTATGATGTTCTGTACCATATCCATATCGCAGAAACTGAATTTGAGGTTAAGACCGTAAAAGAAAAGTATGGAAAAACCCCGGTAGAACATCTAAAATCTGTAGGTGTTTTATCAGAAAGAACCCTTGCTGCACACATGGTTTATCCAACTGACAGGGAGATTGATATTCTCTCAGAAACTGGTGTGAAAGTAGCCCATTGTCCAGAGAGTAATCTGAAACTCGCATCAGGCATTGCTCCTGTTCCTAAAATGATTGAAAAAGGTGTGGTTGTTGGAATAGGAACAGACGGAACTGCCTCAAACGATGATCTTGACATAATAGGGGAAATATCCACAGCAGCAAAACTCCACAAAGGTGCAACAAAAGACCCAACGGTTCTAAATGCTAAACAGGCTTTATTAATGGCAACCAGATGGGGAGCTGAAGCTTTAAGGATGGAGGATAAGATAGGTTCTATAGAGAAAGGAAAGTATGCTGATATTGTTCTTATTGATATAACTGAGCCTCATCTAAACCCTTTATACGATCCATATACCCAGATTGTTTATTCTTCAAAAGGTAATGATGTTGATACAGTTTTAGTAGGTGGAGAAATTAAGGTTTTGAATAAAAAGGTTTTGTCTTTAGATAAGGGTTATATTTTGGACAGAGCCTGTTTTTGGGAAAAAAAGATAAAAGGATTAAACGGATCATAAATATTTCGCTATCTCTTCAAGTAAAACCAGAAGAACATTTTTAACGCTCTCTTTATCAAGGGCAATCAAAGGGAGAACCTTAATCTCTTCATTAAGATCAAGGGCTGTTCTAATATCTTTAGGATCCCATGCACCTTTCAGGTCTTGTTTATTACAACCTACTACAAAGGGTGCCGGATACCTTGACTCAAAATAGTTTATTATCTTTCTTGCCTCATGAAATGTTGATGGATCTGTAGAGTCTACAAGAACAACAAGACCTACCATACCTTTGCCAAGAATATCCCACATAAAATCAAACCTTTCCTGCCCAGGAGTACCAAAAAGATAAAGTACATGCTGATCATCTATTGTGATCCTTCCAAAATCCATCGCCACTGTTGTGTGATCCTTTACCTGCTTTTCCTGCGCCTGAGAGGTTTTTGCCTCTGTCTGAACAGTTTCTATCTCACTGATAGTATTTATAAACTGGGTTTTTCCTGCTGCGTATGGTCCTGCAATAACGATTTTTATCTGTTTTTGTTTTTTATCAGACATTTCCCTTCCTTATAACCCTTTTATTCTTGATATTATTTTTTGAAGAAGAGCTTTTGTAAGTGCAAACCCTATCTTTCTTTGTTTCTGCTTTTTACGCTGGATTATTCCAGTTGCCAGAAATCCATACAATATCCTCTGCAAGGTGAGCTGGTTTATCTTGGTTTCGTTCAGTATATCTTCCACAGTTCTTGTGCCGTCTATAAGAGAAAGTATCTTTTTTTCAATTTCTGTAAGATGAGCTTTTTTGGCTATTTCAGTCCAGTTTTCTGCCTTTTCAAACACAAGTTTCATATCTGATATTTTTCTATCTACCTCTTCTTGTGATAACTGCCTGCTGAGATACATCATTATTTTTTCAAGTGGTATAAGGGGTTTTATATCAGATGGATATTTTATAAATCCGGGTGTGAAGGAGAATTTTCCTTTTTTCACAGCAAGTAATATAGGCAGTCTTGAGACAAGGAATTGATAAAGATCGTCTTTTGAAATACCTTCTTTTTTTAAGACCTGATTAAAATCTATATCAAGATATATGTAAAAAACTTTTATGACTTCCCTTATGTAGACCATATCCCCCTCTTTGAAGTAAACCGCCAGCTTTTTTGTTGGGGATTCAACAACAAGAATTCCATCTTTTTTATCTTTTTTCAATATTTGGAAGATATCTATAAAATTAAACGTTTCAAGGTTGCCGGTAATAGCCATTTTATCCTAAACTTCCCTCTATTTGTTTTGCCGCTCTTTTGATTTCCATAAGGAGAAGTCCTAACTTTGCATTTGATGGGGCAAGTATTCCTAAGACTGCGAGATCGCCTATACCTGTGAATATCATATAGCCCTTTGAGCCTTTGACGTAAAGCTGTTCAAGTGTACCCTTATTCAGTTCTGTGGTAACTCTTTCCCCCAAAGACAGTATAGCAGCCCCCATTGCAGCTACCCTGTCCTCATCTATCCCCTCAGGTAAAACGGAAGCTATAGCAAGTCCGTCAGGGCTAACAAGAACTGCACCTTCAGCTCCAGCATCCCTTACAACGGACTGGAGTATATCCTCAAATCTACTAGCCATAACGCCCTCCTTGTTTTAAAATTATAAAAAGGTAGATACCCTATCTATAAATCTCTTTTTTCTCTTTTCATCAATTATATCATCTGAAAGCTCATCTATCAGTTTAATAAGAGTATTTCTTGTTATCTTATTTTCGTCTATATCAAGCTTTTTTATTTTTCTTTTAAACAAAAACTTTCCTACAGGGCCTATCTCTTTTAATAATTCTTCCCTTATTTTGGTCAAAACATCCGGATCGTAGAATTCCTGTTCTTCAGACACCTTTTCTATCTCTTCATCTATAGTATGGGGCTTTTCCTCTTCAGGTGTTTTAAGAATTTCCTCAAGGGGAGGGTTCTCCTCTAAAGTTAATTCTTCTTCAGGTTGTATTTTTTCTTCTGAAGAAGGTTTTTCCTCAAACTCTTCAAGTTCTTTTGTTTTCTCAAGCATTTCCAGTTCTTCTACAAATCTATCCTTAACATCTTCCACTGTGATCTCTGATTTTTCTTCTTCTGGAGGAGATTGTTCCTCCTCTTTTTTAGTTTCTTTCAGTTCGGGGATTACATGCTCAAGGCTTTCAAGCTGTATTTCTTCGTATTCAGGTTGCTCTTCAGGATACTCCCTCAGAAGTTCTTCCTGAGATTCTTCAGGTATTTCTTGTATTACTTCTTCTGTTGTTTCTTCTTTAGTCTCCTCTTCAATCTGTATTCCTTTTATGTACTTATCTAAATCATCCTGCATCTCTTTCAGTTTGTTTGAGAGAACTGAATGTTCAAATTTTAAAAGGGCAAATTTTGGTTTTTCTTCTATTATTGATCCTATCGCTATGTCTGGTCTAACAAAATAAATAAATATTGAAATATCCGGTCCTTCAGCATACACATACTCTTCCCCAAACTCTGGTATAAACTCATTTATCTGATGAGCTTTATTTATTATCAAGTTCATTATTTCTTGCAGATTTTTCCCTTTTGCAGGATATATAGTTTT
Organism: Persephonella sp.; assembly: GCA_027030485.1. Taxonomy (GTDB): domain Bacteria; phylum Aquificota; class Aquificia; order Aquificales; family Hydrogenothermaceae; genus Persephonella_A. The sequence continues at coordinate 11,131 of JALVEY010000021.1, read as the reverse complement.
TGATATTACATCTTTTCCTTCTATGAATATCCCTGAGAAAGAAGCTCCCGTGTTAATAAAAAGCTGATTAACAAGTTCTCTTAATCTGTTTTCTATGTTCATTTTTTTCTCCGTTTAGACTTCTCCCTCTTCAAGCTTTTCCATAATTGTTTTCATACTTATTCTCATTCTCTCAAAAGATTCTGCCAGCTCTGTAAGTTCATCATTCCCTTCTATTTTGATCTCGTAATCAAGATTTCCTGTACTAACTTCCTGTAGGGCTCTTGACACATCTTTGATTTTGGAAACAATATATTTATTTATCATTGATCTAATTAAAAAAACAGGGATAAGAAAAGCTACCTGAATGATTACTGTTGACAAGATAGCTTTTAAAAGTGCATCATCAACACCGGAAGAACTTAAAAGGAAATAAACCAAAATTCCAACAAAAAGGGAACTTATTACTGATCCCCCAAAAACTATATATGAAATAGCTGCAAGGACAGATCTTTTGTTATTTTCCATATTCTCCTCCAAACCATATAAAAATGTTCGGTAAAATCTATCCTTTCTTTAGCCTCCTTACTCTTAAGAAATAATACTGGAATAGATAGATTTCAAGAATAAGGTTAAAAACATTAATTGTGCTTGATATTCCATGAATAGTTTTAAATTTTGATCTGAGTTCTGCCGCTTTTTTTTCTTCCCCTTTATCAATTGCAGAATAGTACTGGATGTTTATATTCCTTGCAATAGGTAAAACCGTTTTATGCAATGCCATATGTGTTAAAATCAGTACAAAAATACCGACTATGAACCACTTAAAATTTTTTATAATATCTTTATCTTTTACTGATTTTATACCGACCAGGCTATAAATAATAATTCCTACAATCCAGCCGGATGCAAAATAATAGGGGAATATGATGTTCATTATCTCCCCAGCCTGTCTATGGTCAAGGTTGGAAAATAGGAGAGGTGCTACAATATAAGAGAAAAAAATATTAAAACCCAATATAACGCCGATCAGAAGTAGAATTATACCATCAATCACTTTATTCAACTATTTCTAACCTACTAAAAAAGAATGGTATCTCAAAATCTGCAGATTCTTTTGAATCTGATCCGTGTACGGCGTTTTCACCTATGTTTGTTCCATAAAGTTTTCTTAGAGTTCCTTCTTCTGCCTCCTCAGGGTTTGTTGCACCCATTATCTGCCTTATCCTTTCTATAGCGTTTTCTCCCTCCCAAACCATAGCTACTATAGGTCCTGAAGACATAAACTCACAAAGCTCATCATAAAAAGGTCTTTCTCTATGTACATAATAAAACTGTCCTGCCTGTTCTTTGGAAAGTTTTAATTTTTTTAAGGCTATAAGTTTAAATCCTTTTTCCTGTACATGGGCTATTATTTTGCCTTCAACTCCTCTTTTAACAGCATCCGGTTTTATTAACATCAATGTTCTTTCTGTAGCCATTTAATCCTCCTGTTTTTTACTCTTATTATACAGTATCTTATAAAATGAATATACATTTAGAGTGATGACAATTCCCCACGAGATAGTCATAAATAAAGCTCCATATCCGTTAAGAAGATGTCCTTCCATTTCTTTTCTCCCAGGCAAATTTTATTATAAGTATTCCTACAATGCTTAAAAATAGAAGAAAGCCTCTTGCAGTCCATGTTCCTATATCAGTTTTGGACAAAACAGATGGAAGATACTCAATGACCCATGAGATAAGAATTATTATTAAGAAGGATGGAGCGACAAACTTCATTATATAGTAAAAGATTTTAGGTATTTTAATATCGTTATCTCTCGTCATTTCTTCCCAAGCTTTTTTTGAGTCGTATATCCAGAAAAATATTACAGCCTCAAAAAGTGCGAAAAGAACAAGACCAATAGTGCCCACCCAGAAATCCAGCTCTCCCAGGGCACCTTTTATGAATATGGGAATATGGGCAGCAAAGAAAAGAAATCCTCCTAAAAGAGCTACAGATTTTTGCCTTGAATAGCCCAATTCATCTTCCAGAAATGCTATTGCAGGCTGACACAGTGCTATTGATGATGTTACCCCTGCAAAGAACAAAAGAAGAAACCACACAAAGCTGAAAAACTGACCGTAAGGTATGTTTGCAAATATGGCAGGTAAAGCCATAAATCCCAGATTAAATGCACCCTGACTTGCTATTGTTGCTGTTGCTGCAACACCAAAAAATATAACAGATGCAACGATGGCTATTGATCCCCCCAATATTATCTCCGCAAATTCGTTAACTGACGCTCCTGCAAGACCATTAAGTGCTATATCGTCTTTCGGTTTTATGTATGAGGCATATGTCAGTATAGCCCCAAAACCCACACTCAGTGTGAAAAAAACCTGTCCTGCAGCTGCAAGCCACACTTTTGGGTTTGTTAATGCAGAAAAATCGGGATTCCACAAGAACCCAAGTCCATCGAGAAAGTTTCTTCCTTCAGGGGATGTTAGCGTAAATACTCTTACCATTAGGAGTATAGCCATTATAAAAATAAGAGGCATAGCTATTTTTGCTACCTTTTCTATCCCGGCACTTACACCTCTGTACAGTATGTAAAGGTTTATAACGAGAGTGATGAGAAAAAATATGTATGTTTCTAATGCTGGTTTCAGTAGAATACCTTCTGATGTTTCCCCTGTTTTTTCAACAAGAAAGTTTTTAAAAGGCTCAAGATAATCCTTAACGTCAGCTGTTAAAGGTGTAGATGGAAGATTACCAAGGAGACTGAAAAAGCTGTAAAGTAAAGTCCATGATTCTATGTATGTGTAGTAAACAACAACTGTTAGTGGGATGAGCACGCCTAAAAATCCAATGTATTTTGCAACAGGTTTTTTCCACAGATAATCAAATACAGCAACTGCTGTCCCATGCCCCTTTTTACTGCCAAATCTTCCTAAAGCCCATTCAATCCACAGGAGGGGAATACCAAGGAAAATAAGAGATATCATGTAAGGTATCATAAATGCACCACCACCATTATCGGCGGCCTGTACAGGAAATCTTAAAAAATTTCCCAATCCTATTGCGTTCCCTGCTACAGCAAGTATTAAACCTAAACGTGTTCCCCAATGTTCCCTTTTGACAACCATGTGTACCTCGTAGCATTTGACTGATGATAATATAAATTCATATTATATATAATATCCTAAGTTATGGATAACATTAAATATGGGTGAATAGAGGCATAAATGGAGATATTTGCAACAGGATTGAACTATAAAACCGCACCGGTTGAGGTAAGAGAAAAGCTTGCATTATCTGAAGAAAATTATGCTGATATTTTAGATAAAATAAGTAAAATCCCTTCAATTTATGAATGTACGGTTCTTTCTACCTGTAATAGGGTGGAAATTTATGGAATATCGGACAATCCAGAAGAATCTTATCTTGATATTTTGAAAATCCTTTCATCTTATTCAGGACTTAAAGTTGAAGATCTAAAAAAATATATATTTGTGTATAAAGATAAAGATGCGATAAAGCATATATTTCAGGTGTCTTCAAGCCTTGATTCTATGGTGATAGGAGAACCACAGATAGTATGTCAGTTTAAAGATTCATTTTTGAAAGCAAAAGAAAATAAAGCTGTTAAACATATTATGACAAGACTTTTTGATAAAGCTATGAATGTTTCAAAAAAAATAAGGACATCCACTGGAATAAGTAAAAGAGCCGTCTCGATAAGTTATGCTGCCATAGAACTTGCGAAAAAGATATTTGGTGATCTTTCGGACAAAAATGTGTTGCTTCTTGGTGCAGGGGAAATGGCAGAACTTGCAGCGAGGCATCTTGCTTCAGCGGGTGTTCGACATATTTTTGTTTCCAATAGAACATTTGAGAAAGCGGTTCAGCTTGCTGATGAGTTTGGTGGTTCTGCAATAAGGTTTAATAAGCTGTTTGAATTTTTACCTGAAGCAGACATTATTATAGTTTCTACAGGAGCGAAAGAACCTATATTAAGGAAAGAACATTTTAAAGATGTTGAAAAAGTAAGACAAGGAAAACCTGTATTTATAATTGATATATCAGTTCCAAGAAATGTTTCTGAAGATGTTAACGAAATAGAAAATGTTTTTCTTTACAACATTGATGATCTCAAAATGGTTGTTGATAAAAATCTTGAAGAAAGAAAAATAGCAGCGGAATCTGCAAAAATCCTCATAGATGAAGAAGTAGCAAAGTTTGACAGATGGTTAAAACAGCTCCATGTTAGTCCTGTAATAGCAAAGGTTAGAAACTTCGCAGATGAAATAAGGGAAAAACAGCTCGAAAGATTGTTTAGAGATATGCCCTACCTGAACGAAAAAGAGAAAGAAAATATAGATCTTGCTGTAAGATCAATAATTAATAAAATTCTTCACAGGCCAACAGTATATATTAAAGATAAAGCCACAAAGGAAAACAGCGAGATTTACATAGACATTTTTGAGGAAATGTTCAGTTCAAAATGGGATCTTAGGAAAAAATATAGTTCAGTAAAAAAAGGCAATAAAAGTGAGAAGTAAAATAATTTCATATACGGTTATATTCTTTATTTTGGTGATGGTTTTCAGCCAAGTTTCCCAGATATTTGAAAAAACAAAACTAAAAAATGTAAATTACAAAAAAGGGGAGATTTACAACTTTACTTTGTCAGGGGTTAATTCAGATAGATATATTTTAAAAGGTAAAAGTATAATTCAGGAGGGAGAAAATTTTATTATTAATTCCTTTAACCTTGAATATATAAAAAATGGGGAAAATATATTTATCCATTCAGATAAGGGAATTTATGACGAGGGCAAGGATATACTTAACCTTGAAGGAAATGTAAGAATTGTTTCAGAAAACCTTTCAATAGAAACAGAACTTCTTAAAATTCTTGTAAAAGAAAGGAGAGCATTTAATACAAAACCTGTTAAAATGTATTCAGGTAGCATGGAAACATTAGGTAATAATATATTCATTAATCTTAGAGAGGAAATGTTAAAACTTGAAAATGTAAGAACAATTTATAGAGGTTCCTGATGGTCAGGTTTTTAATTTTTTTCCTGATTTTTTCATTTACGGTTTTTGGGGTGGAAGATAAAAAAGAGCCTATCGTTATAGAATCAGATACCTTAGAATACCTGAAAAAAGAGAACATGGTTATTTACAAAGGAAATGTTGTTGTAAAAAAAGGGGATTTTATTCTCAAATCCAACCTTTTAAGAATATTCCTTGATAAAAAAGGTCAGATTAAAAAAATTCTGGCCTTAGGAAATGTTAGGTTTGAAAAAGGTAATAGAAAAGGAAGAAGTGATAAAGCTGAGTACTATAAAGACAAAAATTTTCTGATCCTTATTGGAAATGCAGAACTCCAGCAGAATAACAACATAATTGAGGGAGATGAGATCGTTTATTACCTTGATACAGAAAAAGCAGAGGTAAAAGGTAAAAATAAGAGGGTTAGAACGATATTCTTCCCTGAAGAAAAAGGTAAAGAAAGATGACGTATTTAGAATTTTTTGGACTTAAGGAAGATCCATTTAAAATAACTCCAGATTACAGATACTTTTATCCATCAAAATCCCACAGAATAGCTGATAATTTACTTAGATATGTTGTGAAGCATGGAGAGGGTTTTTGTGTAATCGTTGGTGAACCTGGAACAGGAAAAACAACTGTAATAAGAAAGTTTATAAGTTCCCTTTCTGATGACATAATATATGCCCTTATTTTAACGCCCAAGCTACAGCCTGAAGAGTTTTTGAAAGTAGTTCTTGATGATCTTGGGGTTCACATTGAGGCAGATTCAAAACATGATCTTCTAAAAAAATTCAGAGAGTTTCTTGAGAAAAAAATTTCAGAGGGAAAAAAGGTTTTGATAATTGTTGATGAAGCCCAAAACCTCCCTGAAGAAACCCTTGAGGAGTTGAGATTATTATCTAATCTGGAGACGGCAAATGAGAAACTTGTCCAAATAATACTACTTGGACAACCTGAACTTGATCAGAAACTTAAACTGCCACAGCTTAGACAGCTAAATCAAAGAATAACAAACAAAATAAGACTTATGCCCCTTACGGAAGATGAGACATTCAGATATATATATCACAGGCTTGCTGTGGCAGGAAAAGGAAACATAAGATTTAAAGATTCTGCAATAAAAAAGATTTACAAGTACTCTAAAGGAATTCCAAGGGTAATAAATATACTTGCGTCAAGGGCTTTGATGTCTGCTTTTATGACAGGTTCATTTGTAATAAAACCTGAAAATGTTGAAGCAGCCAAAGAAACCCTTAATCCAGATATTGTTAACCAGAACTCAATAGATTACTTTACAAAGGGAAAAATAGTTATATACTCGTTGATTATTGCAAACCTTGTAGGTATTATGTACTTACTTTACAGATTAATGTTTACAGAGGGATAGATGGAAAAAGAAATTCAAAAAGTAAAATCTGTAAAAGGGTGTCTTAGAGTTCCCTCAGACAAATCAATATCCCACAGATCAATCATATTGACATCTATGGCAAATGGTATAAGCAGTGTCAAGAATTTTTTGAGGGCTGGAGACACCCTTACAACACTAAATGTTTATAGAAAACTTGGCATAAAAATAACAGAAGATAAAGAAGTTATTAAAGTTCATGGAAATGGTGTAAATGGGTTTTCAGAGCCTGAGGACATTCTTGATATGGGAAACTCAGGAACTACAACAAGATTAACGCTTGGTATTCTTTCAGGTCAGAGATTTTTTTCTGCCTTAACAGGAGATGAAAGTCTTAGAAAAAGACCTATGAAAAGGGTAGCACTGCCTTTAAAACAGATGAATGCAAAGATAGATGGCAGAGAAAATGGTGGGTTATTACCGCTGTGCGTTAGAGGATCAGATCTTAAAGGAATTAATTTTTTTAATGAAAAAGCGAGTGCACAGGTTAAATCAGCTCTACTTATAGCCGGTCTTATTGCAGAGGGAGAAACAAAAGTTATAGAGCCGTATAAATCAAGAGATCACACAGAAAAAATGCTAAAAGCTATGGGTGCAAACATACAGATTGATGAACAGAATGAGTATACAGTCTGTATAAGAAAAACAGATAAACTTTTTCCTATTGAGATTGATGTTCCAGCTGATCCTTCTTCGGCTGCTTTCTTTGCAGCAGCAGCCGTCATTCTTCCTGATTCTGAGCTTGTATTAAAGGATGTTCTTATAAATCCAACAAGAGACGGATTTTTCAGAAAGATAAAGCAGATGGGAGCTTATATTGAATACACAAATAAAAGGAAAATTAACGAAGAACCTGTAGCAGACATCATAATAAGGTATTCACCTGAACTTAAAGCTGTACAGGTATCTAAAGAAGAAATACCTTCAATGGTTGATGAAATTCCGATTCTTGCTGTGGTGGCGACGCAGGCTGAAGGAGATACAGTGATCACCGGAGCCTCTGAACTCAGGGTGAAAGAGAGCGACAGAATTAAGGCTGTTGTTGAGAATCTAAGAAATGTCGGGGTTGAGGTTGAAGAACTTCAGGATGGAATGGTTATTAGAGGTAAAAGTAAAATAAAGGGTGGATATGTTGACAGTTTCAAAGATCACAGAATTGCTATGGCATTTAGCATTTTAGGTCTTGTATCAGAAAAAGGAATAAAAATAAAAGATGCTGATTGTGCATATATCTCTTATCCTGAGTTTTTCGAGCATTTACAATCTGTTGTAATAAAATAATTATCTTTTTTTATAGAAATAAATCATAAGCAAACCGAAGTATAATGTTAGTATCAGTCCGTATATTACCGGGTTGATTGATCCTTTTTGTATGAGCTTGATAAAGTACATGTTTATAACAAGATAAAAGATTGAAATTAAAATGGCAAAAGTTATAACTGAATCTCTGCTTTTGTTTAGTTGAGTTCCTATAAGAAAACCTAAAATTCCAGAAAAAATAAAAGGTATGCTAAAAAATACTCTATCTGCCAAAACTGCCAATGCATGATTTTTTAACTTAGAGTCTGATTTTAAAATTTTAAGTAATGTTTTGTTATCCAGATCTTCAAATTCATATTTTTTAATGTATTTAACATCAAGTATAAATCTGTACCTTTCAAATCTCAAAATATTAAACCCTTCCTTTGAAGGAAACTGTATGTATCCGTTTTTTAAAACAAGTCTGTTGTTAATAAACTCAGCCTGCTTTGCTGTTATTGTAATCTCCTTTTCTCTGTTGTATATAAAAATATCCTTCATCTTATTTCCAGTTTTTTTGGATACATATATCGTTATATCGTCAGACAGTTTCATAAAGTTCTGTTGAATAATAGAGTCTAATATATGTTTTTTTACATTCAGAGTGATAAACTGAGCTCTTTCTCTATTTGCATAAGGGACAATAAAAAGACTTACAACAAGAGCTATAATAACAAAAATCAATGAAATTGCCGACACAGGTACAATAAGTTGATTTTTACTTATACCTGCCGAATAAATTGCATATATTTCCCTGTTTTCTCTCAATGAGTATCCAACAAGAACAGCAGATAAGAAAAAACCAAAGAAAAGCTGATATTTAAAAAATGAAAGATTGACAAAGAAAAGAACCTGAAGGAATTTTATTATCCCTGCATGGTATAGAATTGATGGAAGGTGAAGAATCTGTGAAGATACTATAACCACAGAAAAAAATCCTATAAGGATAAAAAAATATTTCAGTATGCTTTTTCCGATATACCTGTACAGAATTTTCATAAATCAAGATTTTAACATAAATCTATTTCTTTATATTCTTGAGATGATCTTTGTAAGTTTTGGAAAATATATGCCTTCTTCCATCTTTTGAAAAAAAGTACAAAAAATCTGTTTCTTTATAATGGATTACTGATTTTAAAGTTTGGAGGGTAAAGCTTGAAATAGGCGTTGGAGGAAGACCACTCTTCAGGTAAGTATTGTAAGGAGAGTTAATCTCCATATCCTTTTTCCCAAGTTTTCCATGCCATTTTCCCTGTAGTTTGAGAGCATATATAACGGTAGGATCTATCTGGAGTTTCATTCCTAATTTTAACCTTTTTATAATTATTCCTGCTATTATCGGCTTTTCTTCAGGAATTGATGTCTCTTTTTCAACAAGAGAAGCTATTATCATTACTTCATAATCTGATAATCCATTGGTATGTTTTAAAACAGGCTGGTATCTTTTGTTGAATATTTTTAAAAAGCTTTTGATAATCTGCTGAATATCTGTATCTTTTCTTAGATAATAGGTTTCAGGAGGAAAATAACCCTCAAAACTACTTCCCTTTAAACCGAACTTTTTAACATTTTCTTTATTGAAAACATAGCTGTAAAAAGTTTCTTTTGGTAAAAATCCTTTTTTTTCAAGTTTTTCTCCTATATCTATCAGATCATCTCCCGGAATTATCGTAAATCTAAAAAGCCTCTCTTCTCCCCTATAGAGCTTTTCCCACACATCTTTGATGCTGAGATTTCCTTCAAATCTGTAATAGCCTGATTTGGGAAATCCCCCTCTAATTTTTGAGTAAAGAACAAATAAAAATCTGCTTTTTATTATTTTATTTTCCTCAAGAAGTTTGCCAACTTCTGATATGGTCATTCCTGAAGGTATAGATACTTCAACAGGCTGTATTTTTTTCTCGATGTTTATTTGGGTATACAAAAAAATAAAACCAAGAATTACGAGAGCTAAAAGTAATCCAGCTAATCTGATCATCACATCATATTAATACTATCAAGATAGGTTTTCAGTATGTAAACAGCTGAAACAGAATCAATCATTTTTTTCCTTTTTGATTTTTTGGTTGTTTCTCTCAGCTGTTTTTCTGCCATTGATGTTGTAAACCTCTCATCAACAAACTTAACCTCAATATCAGGGATCTCCTGTTTCATCCTTTGAACAAACTTCCTTGTTATCCTTGCCTGTTCTCCTTCTTCCCCTTTCAGTGTTAGAGGAAGACCTACAACAACAGTTTTGATCTCATACTTATCTATGATCTGTTTTATTTTATTAAACACATCTTTGTCATTTTCAATCGGAGGCAAAGGGTTTGCAGAAATTCCAAGGGGATCGCTGTAAGCGACCCCAATTCTTTTCAGTCCAACATCAAGGGCTAAAATTCTTTTTCCCATCAGGCTGTTTTACATTCCTCACATCTCGAGGATATTCCTGCAAGCTTGTAAAGGGGGCAGAAAGAAATAATTGAGGTTAAAATCAGAATATACCCTACAATCTGTGCAATCTCAAAAACTCCACCTTTTTCAATACCAAGCCATACAAAGATGATCCCAACAATAACCCTAACCACTGCGTCCCAGAAACCCATCATTTTTTTATCCTCCTGTTTATTTATACTACTGCCTCTGCTTTCGTGCCCATAACCTCTTCAGGGTGGGCTATCCTTCCTAAAACGGCAGAAGCAGCAGCAACAGCCGGTCCTGCAAGGTAAACCTCGCTGTTTGGGTGTCCCATTCTTCCTGTAAAATTCCTGTTTGATGTTGACACGCATACCTCACCTTCAGCAAGGATACCCATGTGACCCCCTAAACATGGTCCACAGGTTGATGTGCTTATGAGACATCCGGCGTCTGCAAGTATCTCAAGAAGACCCTCATGGAGAGCCTGTTTGTATGTTCTGTCTGATGCCGGTATAACTATACATCTAACATCAGGGTGAACCTTTCTTCCTTTGAGTATCTGGGCTGCTATTCTCAGGTCCGTGATCCTTCCGTTTGTGCATGATCCAATAAAGACCTGATTAATAGGTTTTCCGGCAACCTCTGAAACAGGTTTAACGTTTGATGGTAGATTAGGTGCAGCAACAACAGGCTCTATCTTTGATGCATCAAACTCATACTCACAGCAGTATTTTGCATCTTTATCAGCCTTTATCATTCTGAGGGGTTTTTCTGTTTTGTCCTTCAGCCATTCAAGAACTTTTTCGTCCGCTTCCATAATAGCATTTTTACCCCCTGCTTCAATAGCCATATTTGTGATTGTCAGTCTTTCCTCAACAGGGAGATCTTTTATGGCTTCTCCATGGTATTCCATAGCTCTGTAAAGGGCTCCATCAACTCCTATCTCTCCAATAACCGTTAGAACAAAATCTTTACCACCTACCCATTTCTGCCTCTTT
>JALVEY010000020.1 GCA_027030485.1 Persephonella sp. | reverse complement strand
TAAATCTCCGTTACCGTTCCAACAGTTGAACGGGGATTTTTTGAGGTTGTTTTCTGATCTATGGCTATTGCAGGGGAAAGACCGTCTATGCTGTCAACATCAGGCTTTTCCATAAGCCCCAAAAACTGTCTTGCATAAGCAGAAAGGCTCTCTACATACCTTCTCTGTCCTTCTGCGTATATGGTGTCAAATGCAAGTGATGACTTTCCTGATCCTGAAGGTCCCGTTATCACAATCAGTTTATTTTTTGGTATCTCAAGGTCTATATTCTTCAAGTTGTGCTGTCTTGCCCCGTGAATCACTATCCGATCCATAGGCTACCTCCAAAATTTCTGAAAGTATTTATGATACAATAACTTCTAAAATTTGATCCACAATTCAATAATTTCAATAAGGAGGGGGTTATGAGGAAATTTGCTTTTGCAGGAATTTTAGCTGTTTTTTCATCTTCTTACTCTCTGGATTTTCAGTACTCTTTAAAATCTTTTACATGGAAGGAATACGAAGGCGGAAAACAACTTCTAAAAGAAAGCGGTTTTCTCCATGAGTTTGGTTTTTCACACAGGTTTGATGCAGAAGTTTTGTATATCAAACCATACGCTGGAATTGAGATAGGTTCTGTTAATTACGATGGGCAGACCCAGTCAGGTACACCTGTTGAAACTGATACAAACTACTGGGGAGTATTAACAAGGCTTTGTATAGGTAAAGAAATAGGTTTATTCTTTGGGGAAACAGGTGTTGGATACGATTACTGGAAGAGAAATCTTGAAACCTCATCAGCTATAGGATATACAGAAACATGGAGTCAGTTTTATGTCCCTTTAAGGGTAGGACTGCAGGGAAATATAAGTGAAACAAAACTGTATTGGTTTGGTGAGTACAGGATCAATATAAGAACAAAAAACGAACCGAGCATTTCCTCTGTAACCTTAGAGCCGAAAGCTGACCTTTTTTTCACGATTGGTGGAGGAATAGAGGTTAAAAGATTAAAGTTTGAGCTTTCTTACAGTTACGACAAATGGAAAAAATCTGACAGAGAGTACTACCTCTCCGGAGGATACGTATATGCAGTCTGGCAGCCTGAATCAAAAAGAGAGGTAGTGAGGTTTACGGCAGGATATTCCTTCTAAAACAGTTTACCTTCCGTATCTTCCCATCAGGTAAGTCTGGGATAAAATATGACCTTCCATCGCATGCCTCACATCTTCTTTTGTTGCTCCCGGGGGAAGTCCTAAGGTTGGTATATCTATGGCGTATATTCTGATAAAATATCTGTGGGGCATGCCTCGTGGAGGACAGGGACCGTTATACCCTATTTTTCCAAAATCATTTATACCCTGTTTTATAATCCCATCAACAACAGATGTTTTAGGCAGGTTTTCTCTCAGGTTTGTCATGTAGTAAGGAATATCATAAACTATCCAGTGGACAAAAACTCCAAAGGGAGCATCAGGGTCTTCCATTATAATAACGAAGCTCTGGGTTCCCGGTGGAAAATCTCCCCAGTAAAGATCAGGAGAAATGTCATCTCCATCACAGGTATATTTTTTCGGGATATAAGTATCATTCATAAATGCAGAGGATCTTAAAAAAAACATATTATTGCTTTGGCTAAATTCTTTTTTTTCCTTCCCGGTCATGGTCTCGGCGCATGCTGCAAAAAATATAACACTAAAAGCAAAAAAGATTATTTTTTTTAACATAGGAAGATACCTCCGGACATTTATCCCTAAATAGCCTTAGAGAATCTCTTTTCTTTTTTAGCCTTCGTATATATATCAAATGTAACAGCTATATTCCTTATAAGCAACCTTCCTGCAGGGGTAACATCTATCCTATCCGGATAAATTTTAATAAGTCCATCCTTTTCAAGCTCTTTAAGTTCCTGCACCTCTTTCGCAAAATAGCTGTCAAATTCAATATCGTATTTATCTTCTATCTCTTTTTTGAAAAGTTGAAAGTGGGACATCAGTTTCATAATTACATCTCTTCTTATAATATCATCCTGATTTAGTAAAATACCCCTTTCTACAGGGAGTTTTCCCTGCTCAATCATTCCGTAGTAATCTTTTAGCTTTTTATGATTCTGGGCATACGCATCATAAAGCATACTGATTGATGTCGCACCAAACCCTATAAGCTCTGCTTCAGCGTGGGTTGTGTATCCCTGAAAGTTTCTGTGTAGAGTTCTTTCCCTTTGGGCGATAGCAAGCTCATCATCAGGTTTTGCAAAATGATCCATACCAATGAATATATACCCTGCATCCGTTAGTTTCTCTATGGTCATTTTTAGAATATCAAGTTTTTCTTGAGGAGGAGGAAGGGCTGACTCATCTATTTTTCTCTGAAGTCTTTTCAGCCATGGAACATATGCAAAATTAAAGTTTGCTATTCTATCTGGATTAAGCTTAATCACCTTCTCTACAGTTTCAGAAAAAGTTTCAAGGGTCTGATAAGGAAGACCGTAAATAAGGTCTATATTTACACTCTCGAACCCTGCTTCTCTAATCCAAGACATAACATCAAAAACAAGATCTTCTGGTTGAATTCTGTTTACCGCCTGCTGAACTTTAGGATTAAAATCCTGTATACCAAAACTTACCCTATTGAAACCTATCTTTCTCAGGAGAAATATCCTTTCCTTTGAAACATGTCTTGGATCTATCTCAATTGATATTTCAGCGTTTTTATCAAAATCAAACCTTTTTTTAATCTCGTCCATCAGCCTTACTGTCTGATCATCTTCAAGATAATTAGGAGTTCCACCTCCCCAGTGAAGCTGAACCACCTTTCTTGATTTATCAAGGAGAGAGCCCATTATGTCCATTTCTTTAAAAAGATGCTCAAGATACGGCTCAACAACTTCTTTTCTCCTTGTGATAATAACATTACACCCGCAAAAATGACAGGCAGACTCACAAAAAGGAATATGAAAGTAAAGGGAAAGAGGAGTTTTTCTTTCATTTGATTGCACCACTTTTTTCCGCCATTGTTCTTCTGTAAGCTCAGGAGAAAACTCCTGTGCAGTTGGATAACTTGTATATCTGGGCGCAGGTTTTGCATATTTTAAAATAAGATCAAGATCAAATTTTACATCTTGTGGATGGAAAGCCATTTTCTTTCACCTCAAAAATGTTTTGCTATTTATACTATATATAATTTGGTAGAAAACACCAGTTTAGACAATTATATATATTTTTTTTCACTTTTCATAGAAGGATGTTATTTTCCAGAAAGATACACAGTATTTAATAACCTATAATGTTAAAATATTTATGAAGATACAACATGGAGGTTATAAATGGAATATGTTTATTTTGAGGGTGAGATAGTACCTGAAGATCAGGCAAAAATCAGTATAAAAACAAATTCTCTCCATTATGGAACAGCTATTTTTGAAGGTATAAGGGCTTACTACGACAAAGAAAATGATAAAATGTGGGGGCTTTTTTTCAAAGAGCACTACCAGAGGCTTTTCCAGAACATGAAAGTTCTTAATATGGAAATAGAAGAATCTATTAATGACCTTGTGGAAATAACAAAAGAGCTTATTATCATTAACAGGATAAAATCTGATATATACATAAGACCTCTTGTTTATTTTTCTGATCTTAAGATCAGCCCAAAATTGATCGGATACTCAGCAAAGATAGCGATATACACATACCCACTTGGTGATTACATAGATATAAACAACGGTATAAAAGCTATAGTCTCATCATGGACAAGATTAAACGATAACATGATACCCCCAAGGCTGAAAGTTGCAGGTGCATACGTAAACAGTGCATTTTCAAAAACAGAAGCTATTCTATCAGGTGCAGATGAGGCGATAGTTCTTAATAAAAACGGTTATGTATCTGAAGGATCAGCTGAAAATATATTTATAGTCAGAAACAACAAATTAATCACACCTCCTGTTTATGACGACATACTTGAGGGAATAACAAGGAATGCTATAATAACAATCGCCAGAGATTTAGGATATGAGGTTGAAGAAAGGCATATATCAAGAACAGAGCTTTATGTGGCAGATGAGATTTTCTTCTGCGGAACAGGAGCACAGGTTTCTCCTGTAGTAGAGATAGACCACAGGAAGATAGGAGATGGTAAACCGGGAAAAATAACAAAAGAAATCCAGTCTGTCTATTTTGATGCTGTAAGGGGGAAGATAGAAAAATATCGCGATTGGGTGGTGCCTATTGAGTGAAAAAAGATATTAAAGATTTTATTATTTCAGGCATAAGAGAAAGGGTAAAAGAGTTAGACATAAATGAAGAGAATCTTAAATCAGAATATTATGTTATAACAAAAGCATACACTTATATAAAAAACAAAAAAATAAACCTCACACCTGTTTCTTTCGGCTACAAGGGAGATAATCTGATTGAGGGCAAACTGGAAAAATTATCTGAAGTTTTTCCCCACATAGCCCTTGAGAACTTGGAAGACAGGATATTATATGTTGAAACATTAGATGATCTTTCGGCGATACATTATCTAAAATTATCAAAACCAAAAGCGGTTATAACAAATACAGAAATCAAAAGACCTGTATACATAGAGGAGTTTCCATTATTTTTCGTACCTTCTTTTATAAATCAGGAAGATATATCAATAAATCTAAAAATCAAAAAAGCTAACAAAACATTTGTAAACTACTATTTTGACATAGGTGTGGGAGCTTACTTTACTTACATCAACTTTCCATATGATTCATTTTTCACAAATGCAGAAAACATAAATTTTTACTCATCATTTAAAACTTTTTTATACCTTTTGGAAAAACTGATTAATATAAAACATCCCAAAGGATATAGAATCAGAGTACTGATCTCGGACATGCTTTACAAAGAGTATGAGGGAATATACCAGCACCTGAAAAAAATAGATACTGACAGGATACTTTCTGTGATAAATATTCAAAACTG
>JALVEY010000019.1 GCA_027030485.1 Persephonella sp. | reverse complement strand
ATTGTGAATTTTTTGATGAATTTTTATAAATATGGAAAATTAAGAAATTTTGAGAAACCTTTGATTTAGTGGTGCGAGAGGGGGGAATCGAACCCCCACGGCCTTGCGGCCAAGGGATTTTAAGTCCCTCGCGTCTGCCAATTCCGCCACTCTCGCTTATTAGGAATATATATTATATGCAAATTTACAAATTAAAACAATTGAAAATTTAGGATCTTTTTCCGAAAAATTGTTTGTCTTGAAATGAACCTTATTTACAATTATAGTTTAATAAAAAAGAGGTAAAGTTATTGAAAGTTAATAGTTTTCAATGTAGTAAGATAGAAGATTGTTTAACAAATTTGGAAAATATTAAGGATGATTTTAAACCTGATTTTTTTATGATCTATATGCCTTATAACTATTTTGAGGATGAGAGTTATAAACTTATTAATAAGGTTATACATCCTGTAGAAAATGTTATAATCTCAACTGTTGCTACTGTAAAAAATGATCGGCTTGTTTACAACTCAATTGGTGGGGTTGCTTTAAGATTTGAGAGAAATGGTAAAGTTTCCTTAAAAAATAAAAACCACATATCAAAAAATATAAAAAACTCAGCCTCTTTTCTTAAAAATTCCCTTATACCTGAGAGTTTTGGAACAAACCTTATTTTTTCAACTTCTTCAAATCTTTCTGTACACAGTATATTGAATAGTACCTTTACTAAACAGAAAGATGTCAGGCTTTACGGAGGTGTTGCTTCTTCAGATGCTGAAGATTTCAGAACTTACATATCACACAACGGTAAATTGATAAAAGATGGTTTTGTAGTAATTAATCTGCATGATATATACTCTTTTAATACTGTATCCATGGGATTTATTCCTATCGGCACCACTTATACACTAACAAAAGCAAAAGGCAACAAGATATACTCCCTTGACGACATTCCAATATCCTATTTACTAAATAACCTGTTAAACAATACTGGAATATCTGTAAATCAACTTGACCCTGTAAAGACATCACAAATCATGTGGGAGTTCCCTTTTTTATTCATGGATGAAGATGGATATATCAGTTATATGCTTGTACCTATAATGTATGACGACAATGATGGTGGATTTGCTTTTTATGGTCAAGTAATCCAAGGATCAAAAATAAAATTAGGAGTAGGAGATAGTGAAGATATTTTAATAGATGTTGGTTTGAGAGCAGGTGAATTTAAGCAGATATGTAAGATTAATGGGCATCCAGACCTGATAATTAACATCACGTGTACAGCAAGAAATTATGTTCTGCTAAGCGATAGAAAAGAAGAAGAAGAACAAAAAATTTATTATAGATATCTAAAAGAAATTCCAATAACAGGTTTTTTGACTTTTGGAGAGATTGCGCCAGATAGAATGGGAAAACCTGGTAAGTTTTATAATGAGACATCAATTTTGATCGGACTGGTGGAAGGATGAATTACAAAATAAAAGAGAGGATTTTAAAAAATCTTTTGATTGAGATAACAAAAAAATATGATTATCTCATTACAGAGTATAAAGCAGGAGAAACAAATAAGAAAACAAAACTATTGTATGACTATGTTACAGAACTATTAAATAGGGATGGTTTAAAGGATAGGATAAGATCTTTGTCGGAGCTTTCTAAAAAGGAAAATAAAAAAATAGCTATTATTGCTATAGACCTTGATAATTTCAAAATAATAAACACCTCTTACGGACATGAAATAGGGGATCTTTTTTTGAAAAACGTTGCGAATAAACTGAACAAAATCTCCGGTTTAAACTGGATCATTGCAAGAACAGGCGGCGATGAATTTATGGTGATTATATACGATATAAATTATACCTCTTTGCCTGCGGAGGTTGAAAGAATAAAAACTGAGATAGAAAATCTTAAAATAACAGCAGGGGATTCTATCATAACAACAACTGCATCCTTAGGTGTTTCTATATTCGATCCTACTTCAGGTGAAGATATAATGGAATCTCTTAATAAAGCAGAGGTGGGTATTTACCAATCAAAAACCAAAGGAAAAAGCCGAATAACATTTTCAGCAGAAAAATACCAAGAAAAATTCAGACATTTAGAAGAAAAAAAGAAAATTATTGAAAATGCTTTGAATAAACCAGAAAATATTCTTGTTTTTATACAGCCTATTGTTTCCCTTTCCGACGGAAACATTATCGGGGGTGAATTGCTTTTAAGGATCATCAATGATGGAAAAATATTATCTGCTTTTGAATTTATTGAACCTGCCGAAACTTTTGGATTATTAAATAGGCTTGAAGAAATACAGCTTAATAAATTTTTTAACTTTTCGGAACTAAAGAAAATTAAAGGAAAATATATCTTTTTGAACAGACACTTAACTGATGAGAGCATATATGTAAAAAACCTTATTGATAAACTTTCATATTTAAGGAAAAAGACAGGAATAAATCTTGTGATTGAGATAACAGAAAATTCTTTTGTACAAAACTTTTCCATATTAAAGCAGCTTATAACCTATGGGAAAGAAAGAGAAATCCTTTTTGCCCTTGATGATTTTGGGGCAGGTTTCGCCTCTTTTGGTTATGTATCAAAAGTTCCTATTGATATAATCAAGATAGATGGTTCATTGATAAGAGAATGCATACATGACAAAAAACATCAGGCTATAATTAAGGCTATTTCTATTCTTTCTCAAGATCTAAATATAAAAACAGTAGCCGAATTCATAGATTCTGAAACAAAAAAGGAAAAATGCAAGGGATTAAATATCAGTTATGGACAAGGATTTCTGTTCAGCAAACCTATTGAACTCTCAGAATTTGTCAAGATGTTGTAAAATAATCCTATGAAAAAAAAGATACAGGTAAAAAATCTAACAAAAAAATTTGGGGAAAAGACTGTTTTAAAAAATATCTCCTTTGATGTGTATGAAGGGGAAATTTTTGTCCTTATGGGAGGAAGTGGAAGCGGAAAAAGTACAACAATTAAACATATAATAGGTCTGTTAAAACCTACAGAAGGTCAGATTATAATTGACCAGACAGACATAACAAAACTCTCAAAAAAAGAGCTTATAGATTTCAGAAAAAAGATGGGTTATCTGTTTCAGGAAGGTGCCCTGTTTGACAGCCTTAAGGTCTGGGAAAATGTTGGTTTTTACTTTCTTGAAAATACAGATATGCCCCACACTGAGATATACAAACTTGCACAGGAAAAACTGGCTCTGGTAGGTTTAAAAGGAATTGAAGAGCTTTACCCTTCGGAGCTTTCCGGCGGAATGAGAAAAAGGGTTTCCCTTGCAAGGGCAATATCAACAAATCCGGAGATAATCCTTTATGATGAACCTACATCAGGACTTGATCCTGTTACAAGTGCAATGATTGATAATCTTATCTTAAATCTAAGAAATACTTTAGGGGTAACATCTATAGTTGTCACACACGATCTTGACAGTGCATTTGGTATTGGGGACAGGATAGCAATGATACATAGAGGTGTTATATACGCCATAGGAACACCTGAAGAGATAAAAAACAACCCTGATCCTATCGTTCAGCAGTTTATAAACAGAAAAGCAGAGGGACCCATAACAGAAGAGCTGTTTAAAGAGATGCATTCTGGAAAAAACTGAAAATGATATAATAATGACCTAACGATCTCTGGAGGAAAATCTGGTTTGGGTTTATGCAAGTGGGAAGGGATAATAAAGGCATACAAAGAGTTTTTACCTATCACACAAAACACCCCTGTGGTATCCCTGTGTGAAGGAAATACACCTTTAATACATGCACCCAACCTTTCTAAAAAAATAGCACCTGACAAAAATCTTAAAATATACCTTAAATACGAGGGGCTCAATCCAACAGGTTCATTTAAAGACAGGGGAATGACCCTCGCAATATCAAAAGCAAAAGAAAGCGGGAAAACAGCTGTAATATGTGCATCTACAGGAAACACATCTGCTTCTGCAGCTGCTTATGCTGCAAGGGCAGGAATGGATGCCTATGTTATTCTCCCAAAAGGAGCTGTCGCATTAGGTAAGCTGTCGCAGGCTATGGTTTATGGGGCAAAAATAATAGCTCTGATGGGAAATTTTGATGATGCCCTCAGCATTGTTAGAGAAATAGGGGAAAAATATCCTGTAGAAGTTGTCAATTCTGTTAACCCTTACAGAATAGAGGGGCAAAAAACAGCATCTTTTGAGATAGTTGATGCACTGGGAGATGCTCCTGACTTTCATTTTATACCTGTGGGAAATGCAGGAAACATAACCGCTTACTGGAGAGGATACAAAGAGTACCAAAAAGCAGGTAAATCAACAAAACTACCGAGAATGATAGGCTGGCAGGCAGAAGGTGCAGCACCTATTGTCAAAGGTTTTCCCATCAAAAACCCACAAACGATAGCAACAGCCATAAAAATAGGAAATCCTTACAGCTGGCAGCCGGCTTTACAGGCAGCAAGGGAAAGTAATGGTTTTATTGATGCTGTCTCAGATGAGGAGATACTGGAAGCCTACAGGCTTGTAGCATCGTCTGAAGGTGTTTTCTGTGAACCTGCTTCAGCAGCATCTATCGCAGGTGTGATAAAAGCATACAGGAGAGGGCTATTTAAAGGAGATGAAACCATTGTATGCACACTGACCGGAAACGGACTTAAAGACCCTGATACTGTCATAAAAGCAAGCGATAAGCCTGTGGAAATGCCTCCTGATCTAAACGAAATAGCAAAATATCTGGGACTATGAATATAGCTGTTGTAGGGCTTGGAGCTCTCGGTATAGCTTTTGCAACCTTCTTAAAAAAATCAGGAAATACGGTTTTTGGAATAACAAAGGAAAAATATCTAAAAAATTTTGAGAAAAATACAGTCAGGGTAAAAGGTATATGGGGAGAGCATACAGCTTGTCTTGACGGTATATACAGCGATCCTTCACAGATAAAAGAAAAAATAGACCTTATTATACTGAC
>JALVEY010000018.1 GCA_027030485.1 Persephonella sp. | reverse complement strand
TGTTAACACTATGATCCTTTCAAACACAGCTCACTCAGCTTCTAACATAGCACAAAATGCTGCTATTGCTTCAAACGCTGTAGCAGGAAATGCTATAGGACAGATAAACTATCAAGAAGCTTACAATGACACATGGGCAGCTCAAGAAATTGGAAATTATGGAGTTATAAATGTTAATGTTGCTCAGGATAACAACAACGCTTCTGTACAGGTCTTGTCAGGACAGAACAATGTTAGTTCAATGGCGATGTTGAATACATCAAACTCAGCATCAAACGCAGCCCAAAATATACTTACAGGAAATTCTATATTAGGACTTAACGTAGGATTCCAAAGTAACGAACAGTATGCTTCAAGTTTCGCTGAATCAACTCAATTGATTAACAATAACGGACTTGTCTTCTCTCATCCAATAGCCCAGTTTAACAATAACGGTTCTGTTCAGGTATGGGACGGTCAGAACAACTTCAGTGGTATGGCAGCAGCAAACACAACAACATCTTCATTTAATCTTGCACAAAACGTAGGTTCATTTACTTCTTTAGCTCATGTTTCAGCTATAGGACAGTACAACTACCAGGAATCTGATAACGCTACATCATCATACCAGGGTATAAGCAATGAATCTTTAGCAATAGAAGCTGATCTGGCACAGGACAACAACAATGCATCTGTCCAGATAAATGGTGGTCAAAATGATATAAACGCAATGTCTTTCTCTAACATTGCTTCTTCAGCAAGCAATATTGCACAGAATGTTGCTAACATCGATGATTCTGTAGGTGTTGATTTAGTTGAGCAAATGAATGAGCAGTATGCATATAACTACACAGAAGGTGGTCAGACTGTAACAAACTCTGGTACTTTCATAGTTAGTGTTAGCATTGCACAGGACAACAATAATGCTTCTGTCCAGTTAAATGGATCTCAAAACAACGTTTCAACAACGCTCCTCCAGAACTCAGCAGTATCAGCAACTAATGTGGGACAGAATATAGTCAGCTTAATTAATCCTGAAGGATTTAGTCAGGTAACACAGGAAAACATACAAGAAGCTTCTAATGAGTTCTATCTTGATGATCATACAATAACTAACGATTTCGCAATTGCTCAGGATAATAACAACGGTTCTATTCAGCTAAATGATGCACAGAACGGAGTATCTTCATTGATGACATTGAATTCAGCTGTATCTGCTGTAAATGTTGGAATGAATATAGCTGATGTAAATGGAAGTGTTCCATTTGGAACTATAGTATCTCAATCTAACATCCAAACAGCTGAAAACGATCTTGGTGGAGTAGATACATCTCAAACTGTTAACAACAACGTTGTAATTCTTGGTCAGGACAACAATAATGGCTCTGTACAGCTGAACAACTCACAGGTTGGAACAACAGGAATGGTAATACTGAATACCGCTAATAGTGCTACAAACGTTGGACTGAACATCGCTAACATAACCGGTGCTTCTGGATGGACAATTAACCAAACAACTATTCAGTCAGCTATAAACTACTAATACAGAGGGGGGAGATACTCCCCCCAATAACTGAATAAGGGAGAAAAAGATGAGAAAATTCGGAATTTCTTTACTGATAGCAGGAATTATAAGTGTATCAGCCTTTGCCAAAGGTAATGATTTTATCTTTTCTTTCGGAAACGGGGGTCTTACAAGTTATAAAGTACAAGATAATTCTTGTTATGTTTACGTTTTTAACTATCCAAAGAACGAGAAAAAAATCTCTGACATTATCAACAGAGCTTTAATGACCAGTCTACTCAGAGCAAAAAAACAGTTCTCTAAGGATAACGATGGATTTATTAACATAAAAACCCACCTGAAGTTCATAGGAAAAGAAAAGATTATTTACCAAGTTTGTGGTGATGTAATAAGGAGGAGATAGCCATGAGGTGGAGAGTATTATCAGTTTTGATGTTTGTTGTTCTTACAATGGCAAGCAGTTTTGGTGGTGAGGGAGTAAAGATACAAAAAGTCTCCGACGAAATGTTGGATGATGTTTATGCTCAAGGGCTGTTCACTAATTGGCAAATAATAGGCAACTTTTCTGGTAATACGTTTAACATAGCAGGAGATTTTACAAACAGAATAAAAATTGAGTCAAACATCACCTCCTCACCTATCAACTTACAAGATTCCCTGTTCCTTAATGGAAATGCCCAACAGGGTGCGTTCATTCCGGTTAACGCAGTAAATTCTGAAGTTAATGTACCTGTAAATCTGGTAGTTATATTTGGGGACAATTACGGAAACATTAATATCAGTAATATTTTAGAGGCTATAAGGCATTAGTATATATGGGGGCAAGGCTGTGAAACCTGCATATTTAAAAATAATCACAAACAATAAGATCATAGCAAGCTTTCTCCTCCTCCTTCTTTTACCATTTTTTGCATATTCAACCGAAAAAAAAGCTGTTGTGAATGTAAAAATAGGAAGTATTAATGGAATAAATATAGTTCTAAGAACAAAAGTAAAACCTTTTTATTCCTTTAAATTCAAGAATATAGTTAAACAAAAACTTGACTTTAGCTGTGGTTCTGCATCTGTAGCGACCCTTCTCAACTACTTCTTAAATTACCCAATTTCTGAAGAAAAAGTGGTTAATGATTTGTTTAAGGTTGGAAATGTTAAAAAGATTATAGAAAGAAAAGGTTTCTCTTTACTTGATATAAAGAGGTATTTTGGTTATTTAGGTTATAAAGCCGTTGGTTATAAAACAGACGTAAAAGGCTTAGTTTCTTTTAAAAAACCAGCTATTGTTACTATTGTAATAGGAAAGTACAAACATTTTGTTATTTTTAAAGGAGTATATAAAGGAAGAGTATTCTTAGCAGATCCTGCTTTAGGAAGTATGATATTACCAATTGAAGAATTTGAAAAAATGTGGTACAAAAATATTGCACTGGTTGTTGAGCCAAATAAAAACATTGGGGATAGGCTAAAAATAAGAAAAGATGAGATGTTATGGGTTAATTCATCAAAAATAAGGGAGGCAGTTTTTTATAGTACATTACCTATTTTTAAATCCCCGAGTGAGTTCTAAGAGCGGTGTTGTAAATAATACTTGAACACATATAGGAGGTTGGAAGGGATCTATATGAAAAAATCATTAATTTTTCTCTTTTTACTTTCTGTTTTTGCTTCTACGGTTTTGGCAAGTAGTGAAGAAGAAGCCAAAGAGGCTATAAAAAAAGAAAGTCAACCTGAAGAAGTTCTTACTCAGTTTGAGAGAGATTATGTTTTGCTAAAGAAAAAACAGATAGAGATTGAAAATACATTCAATTATACCTATTACTCTGCAAATCAGATTTATCTAAACAGTTTTGCCATTCTTAATCCGGTTTTCCTTACACTTGGAAGGTTTGGGATAGAAAGGGCAAGAAGACATATCTTTATTGATAACATATCCTTAAGATATGGATTGTTAAATAACCTTCAAATAGAAACCACTTTTCCATTTATTTACAGATATGAATTACTAACAGTTGCAGAAACTGGTGTGGAAACGAGAAAAGAGAAGATTGGTATAGGAGACATATCCTTTGCCGTATCTTTCCAGCCTATTAGAGAAACTGCCAGGATGCCAGCTGTTATTACCAATTTGACGTATAAATCAAAAACAGGTAAAAGTCCTTTTAAACTTGATGATCCAAAAAAAGATCTGCCTACCGGAAGTGGTTATGAATCAGTAAAGTTTGGAGTATCTCTTGTAAAAAGCTTGGATCCTGTAGTTGTTTTCGGTGGTATGTCATATTCGTACAACATACCAACAACCGTTAATAGATTTATATGTGGAGGAACTGAGACTTCAGGTTGTGCATATTTGGAAAAAGTGTATCCTGGGGATACATTAAGCATAAATTTTGGTTTTGCTTACGCACTTTCATATAATTTTTCTATGAGCTTTCAGTTTGCACAAGATTATACCTTTCACACAAAAGTTCTGGCTAACGGAATTAAAAATCAGGTCATAAACTCCACATTAAATTCTGCTTTACTTAAAGTAGGTGTAGGATGGGCACTCTCTTCTAAAAGTTCACTTAATATGGGTGTATCTCTCGGTTTAACAACAGATGCCCCAGATTATGTTGTAGAAATAAGAGTTCCTTACAGATTTTAATCTGTAATCTCCCCTATTTTATGTTTCTTAATAAGGGAGTAAACTTTGGGTCTGCTGATCCCTAAAAGCTTAGCCATTTTAGAAATATTTCCTCCTGTTCTTATAAAAGCCTTTTGTAGGAGGTCTTTTTCAAGCCTTTCAACGTTTTCTTTAAGATTTAATGAATCTGTTTTAACACAGTAAACATCACCTAAACCATTTCTTTTAAGATCAAGATCTTTTTCCCTTATTACACTATTTTCCGTAAGAACGATAGCTTTTCTGATAACATTAATAAGTTCTCTAACATTCCCTGGCCATTGATAGCTTAATAATGCCTCTTCAGCATCTTTAGAAAAACCTTTTATTTTTTTGCCAACCTCTCTTGAATATTTGTTTAAAAAGTATTTTGCTAAAACAAGAATATCATCACGCCTTTCCCTTAATGGTGGAAGGTTTATGGTTAAAACATTTAATCTGTAATAAAGATCCTCCCTGAACTTCCCTTCTTCAACAGCCTTTTCAAGATCAATATTTGTGGCAGCTATTATCCTTACATCTGCATATATTGCTTCATTACCACCAACTCTTGTAAAAGAAAGATCTTCAAGAAATCTTAAAAGTTTTACCTGCATGTTAAGAGGCATATCTCCAATTTCATCAAGGAAAAGAGTTCCGCCGTTTGCATACTCTATCTTTCCTATTTTTCTTTTATGAGCACCTGTAAAAGCACCCTTCTCGTAGCCAAACAGTTCAGACTCAAGAAGATTTTCAGGAATAGCAGCACAATTGACAGCTACAAATGGTTTATCCCGTCTGCTGCTTCTTTCATGTATGGCTCTTGCAGTAAGTTCTTTACCTGTTCCTGTTTCACCTGTTATTAGAACAGGGTATTCATTTGTGGCATATTTTCTGATCAAGTTAAAGACCTGTTTTATTTCTTTACTTACTCCTACAAATTCTGTATTGTCTTGAAGGTTTTCCTTAACCTCATCTGGGTACTCAGTAAGAACATCGTAGAAAAACTTCCCTATTTTAAAATCTTGTATAAAACGGACAATCTCAGGTCTGGTATAATCAAATAAGACTCCACATTTTCTACAGTATTTTTCATGATTTTCTATAGGTCTTGAACAAAAAGGACATTTTCCACTTTTATATATTTTAGAAGTTAGGTATTTACCTACAGTTGAAGATATTACTTCCGGATCCTCTTTAAATAATATAACTTGCTCACTTTTTTCATTTCTTAAAATTCTTCCCCTGAGAGAAACATCCTGATCAAGCTCCATCATCACAATGATCTCTGAGCTTAAACAATCAGGCAAACTATCTTTTATTTTTAATCCGAGAAGGGAAAGATTTACCGCATAAGCAGGAGTTATATTTTTATTACAATCAATAAAAACCTGTTTATTATAGGAAATTCTTGCGGATAGTCTCATTACCTCCCCTCAAAAAATTATTAACCAAATAATAACTTTCTTTATATAAAATTATATCAAAAAATGAAGATATAGATCGTTTGAATCAACCCTATTAAAAACCCTAAGATAGCACCGGTATATGTTATGTGTTTGAGCTGTTTTTCAGAAAAACCTATAACTATTTTTTCAAGGGTTTGGATATCCATCTCCATAAATGTTTCGATCACCATCTTTTTTATGTTAAGTTGTGCTAAAACCAACGGAAGTTCTTCCTCTATATTCTTCTCTATGTTATGGGATGCCCTCTCAAGCATCTGTCTTTTTAGCTTTTCTTTTATTTTATCTCCTGCTTTTTCTATAAATTTTTCAAAAGCAACCGCAATAACTGTGGCTTTTACATTTATCTTACCAAGTGAGATACCTTCCCTCAACGTTTCCTGCATATCTTTAAACATCTCTTCTATGATCTGATCAAGTATTATTTCTATTCGGGACTTTAATCTTTCTTTATAGCCACTCTCCTCAAACAGTTTGTGCAATTTTTCTTTTGTCAATAAGTGCTGCTCAATAGTGTCTGCTATTGCTGTAGCTATTTCTTCTCTTCTTTTTGGTATTAGTCCTGGAGTAAAAGGAACCTTAAAGCCGAAAATATTTTTTTCATTAAACGGTCTAAACAGCATTTTAATTGCAAGATAGTTTGTAATATACCCAATAAAAGCTCCCAACAGAGGAGGAATTAAGTAATGAGTAATGTTCTCCATAATAATTATTTCATTCCTTATTATTTTGTTATTTGATATTAATCAAGAACCAATATATATTATAATTTTTGGCAAATTATGCAAAGTTTGGAGGTATTATGATAACAAAAGTAGGCAGTCAAGCACCTTACTTTGAGTTTTTAGACGGAATAAAAGGGAAAAATCTTTATGATCTAAAACAAAAATATCATATTGTTATATACAAAGCTGAAAATGATCAGCTTGAAAAGTTTGAGGAGGAATTCGAAAGGGCAAATGTAAAACTTATTGACTATATCCAGATAACAACAAAAAATTTCCTTCAGCAGTTTGGACTTGATGAGGAAGAGGACTTTATTATTTTGATTGACCAATATGGAACAGTCCAGTACGTCAGTAATAAAGTTCCTACATTTAATGAGATTATGAACCTTATATCTTTTGCAGAAGATGAAGGTTGCTGTGCCCTATAGATGATGGATAGTATAAAAAGACAAGTAGATCAAGCACCAGACAACCCTGGAGTTTATCTTTTTAAAAATAAAAAAGGAAAGTATATATATATTGGCAAAGCAAAGAATATAAAAAACAGATTGAAGGGACACCTGCAACAATTAAAATTAGATCCTAAGGAGAGGAAAATCTTTGAGGAAAGTTCAAAAATTGAATGGATAATAACCAAATCAGATTATGAAGCCTTTGTTCTTGAAAATGAGCTTATAAAGCAGTACAAACCAAAATACAATGTCCGTCTTAAGTCCGGTTCAGGATATCCAATGCTTGTAATTACAGATGAAGAGTACCCTACGGTTTTGATAAGCAGAAAATACGGGGAAATAAAAGGTGAGTACTTTGGTCCATTTCTTCCAGCAAGAACAGTTAGAGCTATGAAAGATCTGATCCACAAATTATTTAAGCTGAGAACCTGCGATCCTCTGCCTAAAAGAGATATAGTCTGTTTTGATTACCATCTGGGGCTTTGTTCAGCTCCCTGTGTAGGGAAAATATCAAAAAAGGAATACTCCCTTGATGTAAAATCTGCTAAATCTTTTCTATCAGGCAATGTCAAGAAAGTAATATATGAGCTTTACGACAGAATACAGGATTATACAACTAAAATGATGTTTGAAAAAGCAGCTATCTTGAGGGATCAGATAACAGCTATGGAAAATCTTGTGCAGAAGCAGGAGGTTTTAGGGCTTCCCTATGAGGAGGCAGATATTTTTTATTTTTCGGGAAAAAAGGTATTACTTATAGTTGTTAGGGGTTTCAGGATAGTAGGAAAGAATTTTCTTGATTTTAAAGAGTATGGGCTGTCTGACAGTTTTGTGGATGATGTTCTTACAGAGTATTACGGGAAAGGAAATTACATTCCGGACATAATTATTGTTAATAAAAAAATTGGAGATACAGACAATCTGATAAAGTGGCTATCTGGAAAAAAAGGAAAAGATATAAGAATTAGCTTTGAAATAATACAAGAGATAAGAAACTTTATTGATAGAAATTACAACTTTACTGAAATGTCAGAATTAAAGAGGATATTCAAGGATACATTTGAATTTGATATGCCACACAGGATAGAAGGTTTTGATATATCAACCCTTCAAGGTGAATACACCGTTGGATCTTGTGTTGTGTGGGAAGATGGAAGTATGAACAAAAAAGAGTACAGAAGATACAGGGTTAAAACGGTTAAATGTGTTGATGATTACGGATCTTTAAGGGAGGTTCTCTACAGAAGGTTCAAAAAATACAAAGAGCTGGATCAACTTCCTCTTGTGCTTATAGACGGGGGAAAAGGTCAGCTAACACAGGGGTTAATAGTAAAAGATGCATTAGGGCTTAAAAATTTAAGAATATTTGCTATAGCAAAAAAAGAAGAAATTCTTTACACAGACGACGGCAGACAGATCAATTTATATGAATCTCAGGAGCTTTTAAAACTTTTCACAAAAATAAGAGATGAGGCACACAGGTTTGCCGTATCATACAATAGAAAACTGAGGGAAAAAGAAGGATTAAAGGAAGTTTTAGATCAGATTAAAGGTATTGGAAAAAAAAGAAAGGAGATACTCTACAGAACATACAAAACTGTTGAGAGAATATCACAGGCTTCTGAAGAAGAGTTAGTAAAATTAGGCATACCCAGAAGGGTTGCCCAGAACATAAAGGAGTATCTCAGTTAATCCCTGACAAAGTGCGACAGAAAATGTGCAGTAACAGTGTCCATTGTCTGTATGTGGTTCATAAGCCATGGAAGAAATTCATTCTCAATGTATGCTTTTATCAGTTCAGGATTTTTCTCCTTTTCCCATCTTTTTTCAAGATTTACAAGCTGTCCCAGTACCATATCATGCTCTCCCCTGTGCATTGGGTAGGCAAAGAAGTTGTACTGCTCCATCATCTCCTGTTCTGAGGAAAAATGTTTTTTAACATCTTCCACAAATGCTTTAAACAGATCATCTATCTCTTCAATCTCCTTTCCTTTATCTATCGATTCAAACAGCTGGTTGAGCAGTTTTATCTCTTCTTCATGGACTTTGTTCATTCTTTCAAGGGCAACTTTTGGTATTTGGGAAACATCAAGTAGCATTTTTAAAAACCCCCAAATTAAGATTTATTGGTCTTAAATATAAAATTATAAAATGGGCTTTTAAACTATGATATAAATCAATCTCCAAAGTGGAATAAATTTTCAAACAATGATTTCTTTTTTTTCTTTTTCTTGGAATAATGGTATTCAATACGGGCTTCTTCTATGATTTTGTCAATAAGTTGTTCAATCTCTTTTTTGCTCATATTTTTAATTTTTTTACTGTTGAGCTTTTTTACACTGTTCTTATTACTCTTGGTATCTGACTTTATCTCTTTTTTTTCCTCTTTTGGTTTATTTTCTTTATGATCAGTTTGAATTAAGATCTCTTCTTTAGGATTAGTATTTTTTTTCTTCTCTTCTTTTTTCTGTTCAAATGGAAAAGTAAATAATTCCTTTTTTTGTGGAAAAAAAAGATTAACCGCAAGAAAAACATCTATTACTATTATTAATAAAAGCCCTATAATAATCAATATCTTTTTCAATGGCTATATCCTTTTTTCATTTTAATTTAGGCTAAACAAAAAACAAATGGAAGGAGATTATTCGGTTTATAATTTTAAATAAAAATCAAGGAGAATGTTTATGGTAGGCATATTAGGAGGAAGTGGACTTTATGATATTGATGGTGTACAGATAATAGAAGAAAGGGAGGTTCGTACACCTTACGGAGAGCCTTCAGATAGATTTGTGATTGCTGATTATAAAGGAAAAAAAGCTGTTTTCCTTCCAAGGCATGGAAAAGGTCATAAATTTCCTCCTCATCTTATCAACTACAGGGCAAATCTATGGGGTTTCAGGAAGTTAGGTGTTAAAAAGATTTTATCTGTAAGTGCTGTAGGGGGGATTAACCCTTTGCTTAGAGCTGGTGATTTTGTTATAGCAGATCAGTTTATTGATTTTACCAAGGTAAGACCAGTTACTTTTTATGAGGGTGCTTATACTATAGTTGATGAAGATGATCCTAATGACGATCTTGTTAAGGAGTATCTGAGCAACGACAGGGTTGTTCATATAGATGTTACTGAGCCTTTCTGTCCGGTGATGAGAGACTTGCTAAAAAAGGTATTATCAGAAACAGGGGAAAGATTTCACGGAAAAGGAACATACGCAGCTACGGAGGGTCCAAGATTAGAAACCTCAGCTGAGATACAAGCCCTGTCCAGATTAGGGGCAGACATTGTTGGTATGACTCTTGTTCCTGAGATTGTTCTTGCAAGAGAACTTTCTATGCATTTTGCTTCTTTAAATGTTATTACAAATCTTGCAGCCGGTATATCAGGTGAAAGGCTTACATCTGACGAGGTAATACAGATGATGAAAGAAAAAAACAACATTATCAGGGAAATAGTTCTCAGGTTTATTGAAGATCTGCCTGAAAAATTTGACTGTAGCTGTGAAGATGTTCTTAAAGGGGCTGCTATATAGGTCTGTAGCATACATTCACTTTTTTTATCTTTCTGTTTTCATCTAACCATAGTGTTTCCATTGCAAGAAGATCAGAAACGGATATGTAAAAAATAGTCACACAGTTTTCCCCTGAGGTGTAATCTATAAGCTCAAAATTTAGATCAGGGAATTTTTTTAAGGCTTCTTTCCAGTATCTGCCCACCTCATCTTTTCCTTTAATTGTTGAACTACCTGAGTATCCTGAGATCCGGATCATTGGAGATGTCACCTCAACATCATCAGCGTAGTGGCTGAGTATTGCAGATATATCTCTGCTGTTCCATACCCTTATCCAGTCTTTCACAAAATTGTAAACATTTTCCAAAGCTATCCCCTATATTTTAAAAGGATTTCTAACCTTTCCTATTATATCTTTATGTGTCGGATATCTTCCTGTGCATACATTGTCTTTTTCCAGCAGGTAAAGCTGATCCTGTGTAACAGGAGGTTCAGGAAATAATTTGAATACCGGAAGCATAAACCAGAAAAAAGATGAGGGCATCTGGATCACAACCCTCTTTTTCCCTATGTAAGAAAGTGCAAACTCAAAAAGCTCTTTATAGCTGACTATTCTGTTTCCGCACAGCTCTACTATTATATTTTTCAGATCCCTATCCTCAACACCTTTCCTTATCGTATCAACAAGGTCTTCCACATGAACAGGCTGAACTTTTCCTTCAGGGGCAAATATAACCGGCGTCATTTTTGAAAATTTTTTCAGATCCTCAAACAGCTTCTGTCCTCTTCCTAAAACGATTGAAGGTCTAAGTATCAGATAATCAATACCTGAATCTATTATCAGTTTTTCCCCTTCTGCTTTTGTTTTTGCATACATGCTTTTTGAGTTTATGTCTGCACCAAGAGCCGAAACATGGATTATTTTTTCAACATTTGATTTAACAGATCCGTCAACAATCTGTTTAACGTACTCAACATGGACTTTTCGAAAAGTTATCCCTCTTTTCCTGTCCTCATTCAGTATGCCAAGCAGATTTATTACTATCTGGGGTTGGTGTTTTTCAATAAGGACAGATAAATTTTCTTCAAAAGGTATAATCTTTACATTTTCTGTTTTTTTCCCGACTTTTGAAGGGTTTCTAACAAGGAGGATTATCTGATTGTCTCTTTCCAGATCGTCAACTACATAACTTCCTATAAAACCTGTTCCGCCTGTTATGAATAATTTCATACCTCAACTTCTACCCTGTTTTTCCCTTTTTTCTTCGCCTTGTACATAGCTTCATCTGCTCTCATAAGGAGGTTTTCAACGGTATCGTCCTGACCAATTTCTGTTACGCCAAAACTTGCTGTTACACGAACTTTTTTTTCTTTCCCGTCAATATTTACCTTTATCTCCCTATTTTCTATTATTTTTTTTAGTCTTTCTGCAACATTGACCGCATTGTTTAGCTCAACCCCTGGAAGTAATATGGCAAATTCTTCACCGCCTAACCTGCCTACTACAGTATTTGCCCTCAGGTAAAATTTAAAAATCGAGGCAAGTTCCTTTAGAACAAGATCACCTACAACATGTCCATATTCGTCATTAACTTTTTTAAAATCATCCACATCAACAAATATGAGGGATGAGGGATAATTTCTTAGTTTTTTATCTTTTATAGCGTCCTCAAGAGCCCTCTCAAATCTTCTTCTATTTGTAAGTCCTGTAAGAAAATCAATAGTTGCCTCTCTTTTTGCTGAAGCTAATTCCTCTTTCAGGGATATAACCTCTGAATGGTATGATTTTAGTTCATTCTTAAGTTTATTGTTTTCATCCCTTAGTTTTTTCAGTTCACTCAGAATTTCCATAACAGCATCATTTACAGTTTCTATTGTTGCTTCTTTTTTTACTTTTTCAAGTTTGTCTGTGTGGGTATCAATCCTATCTTGATAATCATCAATATTGTAAATAAGCTCCTTTAATGTTTCATCAAGCTTGTTTGCTATATTCTTGAATTTAGATGCCAGTTCCTCTGAAATTGATTCTTTTTCTGCCGTTATATCTACAGACTGGTAGTCTTCTTCGTATATGTCTTTATACAATCCTATTAGTTCAAGATCATCCAGCTCTTTTTTCTGCTCCGCGAGGGAACAGAAAATATAAAACCATTTTTCATAATTCTTTGGAACAGGAGGTATATTATGTTTAATAAGAAAACTAAGTTCCTTTCTAACAATATTCATAAGTAATTTAATGTCGTCATGGCTTAACTTTTTTGATCCTTTTAGTTTATTGTAAAATTCGCACTTAATCTTATTATCTGCCATATAAGTTTCCTTTCATTTAGTTATTAATTGAGGGTTAGTATTAATATTATCGGATATTTCTGTATTTTTTATTAAATAAACTTTATCTCCTTTTCTAACTTTGTCATCTGTTTTTAGTCCAACCACCATTCCTCTGTCTGCCTGTTGTATATCTTTTTTCTCAACCTGCATTGATCTGACGGTCTGTCTTATCAGACCTGTTTTTTTACCTATAATATGGATTGTATCCCCGATGCTAACAGGATTATCAACCACTTTCAGCTCGGCAACACTTATTTTTGGGTAGTATTTGATAATCTCCCCAACATACAATTTTTTCTCTTTTGCTATAGATCTGTTTAGTCCAAAACGACCTTCTCCAAAATAAAACCCAGAATCCCATTCCCTGTGGTAAACCCTCTCAAGCATGTCCCACAGATCTTTCCAGCCTTTTTTATCCCATTCCCCATTCAGTATCCTGTCCCTTGCCTCTCTATAAGCGTAAGTTACCATATATGCGTAATCTGCATTTTTGTTTCTGCCCTCTATCTTCCAGCTGTCTGCCCAGATAAGCCTGTCAACAAAATTTATGGTTACAAGATCCCTTGCTGAAAGAACATAATCTGAACCGAGTAAAAACTCTGTTCCTGTGTTTTTGGAAACTATCTTTACATCAAACTCATGTCTGCATACCTGATAACATTCCCCCCTGTTCCCTGATTTTTCAAAAACATCGTGAGAAAGAAAACACCTTCCTGATACAGCCATACACATAGCACCGTGTATAAAGATCTCTATCTCTAAATTTGTTTTATTTTTGATGTCAAGAAGACCTTCCAGTTTAACTTCTCTTGCAGGAACAACCCTTTTTATCCCCATCTTTTCATAAAATTTTGCAGCCTGTGAGTTTGAGACAGATGCCATAGTTGAAAGGTGGGTTTCAATTCCAAGCTCAATAGACTTAGAAAGAACAGCCATATCCCAGCCTACTACAGCATCAACTCCTATCTCTTTTAGCTGATGAAGAATCTCATTTACGTACGGCAGGTCTTCCTCAAAAACTATTGAGTTTAAGACAACATACTGTCTTACCCCTCCATCTTGAGTTATCTTTCTTATCTCTTTTATGTCCTCGATTGTAAAGTTTGATTTTAACGCTCTCTGGTTTATCTTTCCAACGCCCATATAAACAGCATCTGCCCCTGCTTTTATTACCGAGTGTAAGCCTTCATAATGCCCTACAGGAGCAAGTATCTCAGGTTTTTTCATTTACTACCTCCGTTTAATTTTAATTTATGCCAAAATGACTCCATTTTAAATATGATAAAATATCACAAAAAAATCGGGGCTTTGCATTGAATATACTTGATAAAATAGTAAAAACAAAAAAAGAGGAGCTTTTAGATTACACCCCTGATTACATTAAATATCTTGAAGGAAAAGTAGTCAGCAGAGATCCTGTAAGGGATTTTAAAACTGTCTTAAAAAAAGAAGGTATTAACATAATAGCCGAGATAAAAAGGGCTTCCCCATCAAAAGGGATAATAAGGGAGGATTTTGATCCTGTTGATATAGCCAGAATATATGAAAGTAGCGGTGCATCAGCCATATCTGTTCTGACAGATAAAAGCTATTTCAAGGGAGATGTTGTTTTTCTAAAAATGGTAAGAGCAGTTACCAGCATACCTATTCTCAGGAAGGATTTTATTATAGACAAAAGACAGATACTTGAGGCTTATGCATACGGGGCTGATACTTTTTTGCTAATAGCAAAGATCCTGTCAGAAAAAGAGCTTGAAGATCTGATCAATTACGGCAGGGAGTTTGGAATGGAGCCCCTTGTTGAGATACACTCCTACGAGGAAGGGGCTAAATCAATAAATGCAGGTGCCAAAATCATAGGAATAAACAACAGGGATCTTGAGAGTTTTACAGTGGATATAAACATAACAAAAGAGCTTGCCCCTGAGATGAAAAGATTGGGAGCAGAAGTTGTTGTTTCTGAAAGCGGGCTTTCCAGTAAGGATCAGCTTCTTGATCTAAAAAATTACTCTGTTGATGCATTTTTGATAGGTGAGTCTCTTATGAGAGAAAAGGATATAGGGAAAAAACTGAAAAGCCTGATTGATCCTTAATCAAAGGAGAAATATTTCCTTTTTGCCTTCACCTGTATAAACTCATCTTTAAAGGGGTTGTATCCTGTAAGCATGTTCCCCAGAACGCAGCCGGTATCAATACCGTAGCAGAGGTTGTTTATGTAAGGCTTTTTAAAAACAACATGACCGTAGATTATTTTTGGTGAGCTGTCAGTTATCTTTCTTTCCTTTGTCCAGTCTATCCTTTCAGGAAAACCTTCTTCTGTAAACCTTCCTGTAGTTTCTCCATAAATAACAAAGTCCTTTACCTTTTTTCCTGTTTTTCCTATCATCTCATCTTTTATTCCTGCATGTGCAACAACAACCCTGTCGTTTATTATCAGGTATAAAGGAAGGGTTTCATAATACCTGATGTATCTTTCTCTTAATATCTCCCTTTTTTCTTCCGGAAGGGATAGGATCTGATCAACAGTCTTTTTCATTCCGTAGCTTATGTTCACATTTTTTCCTCTGAACCATCTGTAAAGCTTAAGGTTGTGGTTGCTCTGGACTTCAATAAAATTACCCTTTTCTTTCAGCTCAAAACACAGCTCAATAACCTCAAGGTTGTAGTCGCCCCTATCAACAGTATCACCGACAGATATTATCAGAGTGTCCTCACCGTATCTGTCTTTTATCTTCTGGATCATCTCAAGGAATTCCAAAAAACAGCCGTGTATGTCGCCAATTACAACCAGATCTTTGTCTGTTTTTATACTTAAAAAGTTATCCATCTCACATTCCTTTTGATATTATCTGTGCGATTTTTAGAACCCACAAAAATATAACAATCAAAAACCAGAAAAGTAGAATAAAAACAACCCCAAACTGAACCGTTTTGAAAAATATTACCAGTAGAAGATAAAAAAGATACGGAACGGCAATAAGAACAACAACAAATGAAACAGCAAGCAGAAATAAAACTATAAAAGCCAGAAAAATCTGCGTTGGGGTTTTATTCTTCATAAACCTTAATGTGGTTGTAAAGGGTATCCCTTTCTACAGGGATTTTACCTGCCTCTTTTATAAGCCTTATAAGCTTTTCCTTCTGCTGTTGTGTAGGTGATTTTGCACCTGCAAAATGGGCTATCTTTTCTTCCATAACAGTTCCGTCCATATCGTCAGCCCCAAAATTAAGGGCTGTCTGTGCTATCTTCTCGCCTATCATTACCCAGTAGGCTTTTATGTGGGGAATGTTGTCCAGTATGAGTCTTGAGACAGCTATGGTCCTGAGATCATCAACCCCGTGGGTATGTTCTGTTATGTTAAGCTCGTTGTTCTCAGGCTGATATGCCAGAGGAATAAAACATGTAAAACCTCCTGTTTCGTCCTGAGCATCTCTTATTTTGATCATGTGGTCAACCCTTTCCTCGTATGTTTCCACATGTCCGTAAAGCATTGTGACGGTAGAGTGGAGGCCTAAGCTGTGGGCTGTTTTATGTATCTGGAGGTACTTTTTCCAGCCTATTTTTGAAGGGGCTATTATCCTTCTTACCCTTGGGGAGAATATCTCAGCTCCTCCTCCCGGAAGGCTTCCAAGCCCTGCTTCTTTAAGTTTCAGCAAAACCTCTTCATAGGAAAGACCTGATATTTTTGAAAAATAATCTATTTCCACAGCTGTAAAGGCTTTTATATGAAGATCAGGAAAGTTCCTTTTTATCTGGTAGACCATTTCAAGATAAACATCAAATCCCCACTCAGGGTGAAGCCCACCTACAATGTGAACCTCAGATGCACCCTGAGATACAGCATATCTTGCTTTTTCCACAACTTCCTGATAGGACATCTCATAGGCTTTCGGATCATTTCTGTCCATCGTTGCAAACGCACAGAAATTACAATCAAGGGCACAAACATTTGTGGGGTTGATCTGCCTGTTTATAACAAAGTACGCATATTTTCCGTTCTTCTTTTCTGTTACATAGTTCGCAAGAAGTCCTAAAGTAAGAAGATCTTGAGTTTTGAAAAGTTTAACCCCATCTTCAAAAGAAAGCCTTTCTCCTTTCAAAACCTTATCAATGATTGAAAAAAGCTCTTTATCTGAAGCAAGTGATAAAAGCCTGTCAAAATCTGCAACCTTCATTCTTCAGCCCCTTTTATTGATACTTTAATATGGTAAATAAATAATAAAAAAAAGCAAGTTGTTGAAAAAGGGCTGGAAGATATATATGATTATCAAATATGATTAATCTTATGCCTGCTGTTTTTATATGGCTTATTCAAAAGAACTTACAGTAAGATCACAAGACGGCTTTATTCTCAAAGGTTTTTTTGATTATCCTTCTGAAAAGAGGGATAAATACCCTGTCGTTATTTTTGCCCACCAGTTTGGAACAACCCATATGATATGGTCAGAATTTGCAAAAGAACTGAGAAAAAAAGGTTATGCAACCCTTTTGATAGATCTTAGGGGACACGGGCTTTCTGTGGTGCAGAACGGAAAAGAGAACCGAATAATCTTTAATGAAAATTTTTCCTCCCTTGTTGATCTGATCTCTTTTTTTAAAAAAAGCGGTCAGAAGGTAAATTTCTCTAAAATCCCTGAAGATATAGCCCTCTGGATAGATTACATAATTGAAAACGAAAAGGTTGATCCTGAGCGAATAATACTTATTGGTGCATCTTTAGGGGCAACATCAATAATACCTGTTGTGTCTATGCATGATATATCGGCTGTCGTGTGTATATCACCCGGATCTCCGGCAGTAATGGGGGAAGAAAATGTTAAACTATCCCTTTCTTCATTTACGGGATTTTCAATGTTTGTATCCTCCCTGAATGATCCTCTCGGAAGCGAAAAATATTCAAGACTTTACATGGGCATGACTAACAATGGAACGCTGTTGGTAGTATCAGGAAAAGGACACGGGGTGGTATTGCTAAAAAAGGTAAAAGGGTATATCTTACAGTTTTTACAATATACTGAAAAACAGGTGGAATGAAAAAAATCAAGGTTGAAAAAAGGGCAAACCTGAAGGATTTTATTGCCGATTATCTGAATATCTCAAAAAACAAGGCAAAAGAACTTATTGACAGCAGAACTGTTTTTGTAAATAACAGAAGGGTATGGATATCTTCCTATGTTTTAAATGCCGGAGATATTGTTGAGATACCTGATCAAGAAAAAACGGAAAAATGGAGTATTGAAAAGAATATAATCTACGAGGATAAATACATAATAGGAATAAACAAACCCCCATTCCTTGAGTCTGAAAGCAAAAAAGGAAGCGTTGAGGACATACTACGCTCTTTCAAAAAAGACAAAAAGATAAAAGCTGTCCACAGGCTTGACAGGGAGACATCAGGTATTCTTCTTTTTGCAAAAAACAGCAATGTTTTTGAAAGGTTCAAAAAGGCATGGAGAGATAAGAAAATAAAAAAAGAGTAC
Organism: Persephonella sp.; assembly: GCA_027030485.1. Taxonomy (GTDB): domain Bacteria; phylum Aquificota; class Aquificia; order Aquificales; family Hydrogenothermaceae; genus Persephonella_A. The sequence continues at coordinate 23,817 of JALVEY010000018.1, read as the reverse complement.
TTTGCAATATCGCATGGTAAGGCTGAATTTAAAAAAAAGGTCGTTAATCTGCCTGTAGATGGAAAATACGCAAAAAGTTTTATATACACCGTCAAAACAAGCTCAGACTTTACCCTTTTCAGAGTGGAAATACCAACCGGAAGAAAACATCAGATAAGGATACATCTTTCAAAAATAAGATATCCGATTGTTGGGGATAAGTTATACGGTCTGAAGGACATCAACTCTTCCCTTCTGAAAAATGTAAAAAGGCAGATGCTTCATTCTTACAGTATATCCTTCATTCATCCCTACACAAAAGAAAGGATAACCATAAAAGCAGAAATTTTTCCTGATTTCAAAAATTTTGGAAAAAGGATAAGGTTATTATAAAATTTTATAAATTCATAAAGAGGTGGAAAAGTTGGAGCTAAAGGAAGAAAAAAAAGTAATAAGGGTCGCCCACAGCCCTGATTCAGACGACGCATTTATGTTTTATGCTATTAACCACAATAAGATTGACACAAAAGGGTACAGATTTATTGATGTTCTTTCAGACATTGAAACCCTAAACAGAAAAGCCCTTGAAGGTGAATATGAGGTTTCGGCTATATCAATACATGCCTTTCCGTATGTTGCCGATAAGTATGCCCTTCTTTCAAGTGGGGCCAGTATGGGAGACAACTACGGACCTATGATTGTTGCCAGAGAAAGTTTTGATCCTGATCAGCTGAAAAATAAAAAAATAGCCGTTCCAGGAACACTTACCTCAGCATTTCTCGCACTTGAGCTTTACCTTGGAACTAAAGATTTTAACTATGAGGTTATCCCTTTTGACCAGATTATACAGGCTGTAAAACAGGGAAAAGTAGATGCAGGACTGATAATACACGAAGGACAGCTTACATATCAGGACGAAGGGCTTGTGTGTATAGTTGATCTTGGAAAATGGTGGTATGAAAAAACAGGAGGCCTTCCTCTCCCACTTGGTGGAAATGTGATAAGAAAAGATTTAGGCGAAGATGTGATGAAAGAGATATCAGATATCCTGAGAGAGAGCATAAAGTATTCCCTTGAGCATAGAGAGGAGGCTGTGGATTACGCCCTTAAATATGCGAGGGATATGTCAAAAGAGAAAGCTGACAGATTTATAGGAATGTACGTAAATGAACTGACTGTAGATTACGGAGAAAGGGGAAAAAAAGCTATTGAATTATTCCTAAAAGAAGCCTACGAGAAAGGATTTATAAACAGACTTCCAGAAATAAAATTTGTGTAAAGGGACAAGATGAGGATACTACTTCTTGATGAAGACAGGGCAACATATCAGGTTTTAAGCGAGGTAGCCCAGCTCAGCAGTTCAGAGATAATACAGATTACAGATATGGAAGAAGCAAAAAGGTTTCTAAAAGAAAACCCTGATATAGACGGAATAGTTGCAGAACAGAAGGTAAACGGAAAGCCAACATGGGAAATAATACAGTACATGAAAAATGAGAAAGGGGTAAGGGAAATACCGTTTATTATTCTAACTTCATCACTAACAAAAGATGAAAAGGATTTTTACCATTATATGGGTGTCACAGCCATTCTTGAAAAGCCGTTTAACCCCCTTGAGGTGTTTACAGCTATTGTTGAGTATCTTAAGAAAACAAAAGGGGAAGAATACGTAAAATCAAGGCTTGAGGAAGAGGAAGTTGACAAAAACGCCCTTAAGGCAATAATACAAAAGCTGATAAACTTCTTTAAATCCCTTTTTACAAGGAAATAAATGGAAAGTCTTGATGAATGGATTGAAAGGTTGAAAGCTGTCTCCCAAAAAAAAGGGACAGTTGTTGTGGTTGAAGGAAAAAAGGATAAGCACAAATTAGAAAAATTAGGTATCAGAAACATTTATCAGATCAAAGGAAAGAGGTTTTACGACATACTTGAAGATTTAGAGAACTCTTCTTATGTTGTGATGCTGACTGATCTTGACAAACAGGGAGAAAAAATTTTTTCCAGACTGAAATTTATACTTGAAAGGGAAGGTATTCCTGTGGATCGGTTTTTCAGACAGGAGTTAAAAAAATTTGGTATAAAACATATAGAAGATATACCTATCAGGAGAGGAGATGTTAGCAAAACGGATAATACCCTGTCTTGATGTAAACAAGGGTAGGGTAGTAAAAGGGGTAAACTTTGTAAACCTTGTTGATGCAGGGGATCCTGTTGAGGCTGCAAAAGCCTATGACGAAGCAGGGGCAGATGAGCTTGTTTTTTTAGATATCACAGCATCAGCAGAAGACAGGGAGATAATCCTTGATGTTGTTAAAGAGACTGCAGAAACTGTTTTTATGCCCCTTACAGTTGGCGGGGGAGTAAGAACCCTTGAGGACATCAGAAAACTCCTTGAGAGCGGTGCAGACAAGGTATCAATAAATACAGCTGCCGTAAAAGATCCGTCTCTTGTTGAGTCTGCTGCAGTCAGGTTTGGCTCATCAACGATTGTTGTTGCAATTGATGCTAAGCGGATAGGCGAGAGCAAATGGGAGGTTTATATACACGGGGGAAGAACTCCAACAGGGATCGATGCTGTAGAATGGGCTAAAGCTGTTGAAGATCTTGGAGCAGGTGAGATCCTCTTAACATCAATGGACAGAGACGGAACCAAAAATGGATACGACATTCCTTTAACAAAAGCTGTTAGTGAGGCTGTTTCTATTCCGGTTATCGCATCAGGAGGTGCAGGAAACAAGCACCACTTTTATCAGGCTTTTGCAGAAGGAAAGGCTGACGCAGCACTCGCTGCCTCACTTTTCCATTTCAAACAGCTGACAATAGCAGAAGTAAAAGAGTTCCTGAAAGAAAAAGGGATACCTGTCAGACTGTAAAATCTCATAAAATCCATTTAAAAACTGTCATACATTGTGTGCTAAAATTTTATCCTAACCTTAAATTTTGGGGATTAAAAGATGAAACAGATATTCATATACGACACAACCTTAAGAGACGGAACTCAGGCAGAAGGGGTTAGCGTTTCTGTTGAAGATAAATTGAGAATAACAGAAAAGCTTGATGAGTTTGGAGTTCATTACATTGAAGGAGGCTGGCCCGGTTCAAACCCGAAAGATGATGAGTACTTTAAGCAGGTTAAAAATCTGAAGCTGAAAAACTCAAAAATAGCCGCCTTTGGGTCAACAAGAAGAGCTTACTTAAGGGTTGAGGACGACCCCCTTATTCAAAATCTTATAAAAGCAGAAACACCTGTTATAACAATATTCGGAAAAGCATGGGATCTCCATGTTACAGAAGCCCTCAAAACCACACTTGAAAACAACCTTGAGATGGTTTTTGACACTGTAAGATACCTTAAGGAGAACACACAGGAGGTTGTGTTTATAGGAGAACATTTTTTTGACGGGTACAGATCAAATCCAGATTACGCTTATGCCGTAATGAAAACAGCTCAGGAGGCAGGTGCAGACTTTCTCGTGCTTGCAGACACAAACGGGGGAACACTTCCCAATGAGATTGAAAACACCATAAAGCAGGTTAAACAAAAAGGGCTTGATGGAAAGATAGGCATTCATGCACATAACGACAGCGATACAGCTGTATGGAATTCTATTGTTGCTGTGTTGAACGGGGCTGTTCAGGTTCATGGAACGATAAACGGCTTTGGCGAAAGATGTGGAAATGCAAACCTGTGCTCAATAATACCAAACCTTACCTTAAAACTTGGATACCCCACTATACCGGAAGAAAAAATTAGAAAACTAAAAGAAATCTCAAACTTTGTGGCAGACATAGTAAACCTTCCTGTTCCCAAGAATATACCGTATGTTGGGGACAGCGCTTTTGCCCACAAAGGAGGTGTTCACGCATCTGCCGTGCTGAAAAATCCTAAGCTCTACGAACATATAGATCCTGAAAAGGTAGGCAACAAGAGAAAGATACTTGTTTCAGACCTTGCAGGAAAATCTAACATAATTTACAAGGCAAGGGAACTGGGCTTTGATATAGACGAAAAAGACCCAAGGATAGCAGAGCTTGTTAACGAGATAAAAAGGCTTGAAAATTACGGATACCATTTTGAAGCTGCAGAAGCATCACTGGAGCTTCTCATAAGAAAACATCTTGGAATGCTAAAAAAATATTTTGATCTTGATGCTTACAGGGTTTTGATAGCAAGAAGGTACACAGACAAAGAACCTGTGTCTGAGGCAACAGTCAGAATAAAGATTGACAACCATTACCAGCATACAGCCTCTCTCGGCTATGGACCTGTGAACGCCCTTGACAGGGCTTTAAAAAAAGCTCTCGTTGGGATATATCCATCTCTGGCAGAGGTTGAACTGATAGATTACAAGGTCAGAATAATAAATGAAAGTGCAGGAACTGCAGCAAAAATAAGGGTTCTAATAGAAAGCAGAGATAAAGACAAAAAATGGGGAACAGTCGGGGTATCTGACAACGTTATAGAGGCTTCATGGCAGGCTGTTGTTGACAGTTTCATATACAAGCTTGTAAAGGACGGGGTCTAAAATGAGGATAGGCTGGATAGGTCTTGGACACATGGGGATTCCCATGGCTAATAATCTTTACAAAGCAGGCTTTGATCTTAAAGTCTGGAACAGAACATTATCAAAAGCAAAGCAGTCAGGACTTCCTTATGTGGAAAAATTAGAGGATCTTCTTTCAGACAGGGAGATCATAATAACTATGCTTTTTGGATCAGACTCGGTAGAAGAGATCTACTCGGCAATTATAGACTCAAAAATTCCACTTAAAGGTAAGATATTCATAGATATGACAACAGTTCACCCAGAAACAGCTAAAAAAACAGCTGAAAAGGTGATAAAAAACGGAGCAGACTTTCTTGAGGCTCCTGTTTTGGGAAGCGTAAAACCAGCACAGGAAGGAAAACTGACAATCGTAGTAAGCGGGGATAAAGAAACCTTTGAAAAATGTAAAAAAATATTTGAGACGCTGGGAGAAAATATATTCTATCTTGGAGACTACGGTAAAGCATCAACTATAAAGCTTATAAATAATACTGTTTTAGGCTCTTTTATGTCTGTTATTTCTGAAGCCCTTGTCTTTGGAAAAAAGGCAGGTCTTGATCCTGAAACTGTTGTTGAAATTTTATCAAAGGGGGCAGGTAAATCAGGAATTTTGGAAGCAAAAAAGGAAAATCTCCTCAAATCTGACTACACAACCCATTTTTCAGTATCTCTCCTCCACAAAGACATATGTTATGCCCTTGATATAGCAAAAAGCATAAATTATCCTGCTGTTATGACAACGCAGGCATTTAATCTTCTAAACTCGGCTAAAGCAAATAATCTTGGAGAAAAGGATTTCTCCTCAATAATTGAGATATACAAAAAACTTTCTAATCTGAAGGAGGAGTCATGAGGAAGGTTGCGTGGAGTGTGGCTCATCAGGAGTTTATAATATCCGACCACTACTACTTTTCGAAACTGCAGAAATATGCGAAACAGTCTGAAATACATATTGATGAAGTGGACGATCTGGAAAAATTTCCAAAATACGACACAGTTATATTCAACTACCCTGAAATACCGTTTGAGGCAGACGAGGTGGATTTTATACAGGATCTTGTAAAAAGCGGAAAAACTGTGGGAATATTCGGATACTACAAAAATGAAGACAGGATAGCAGACACCTGCAACACCCTTTCTAAGAGATTTGGTATCCATTTTAACGGAGACACTATTATTGACAACATAAACAACCATGAAGGGGATAACCTTTTAGTGCTTACAGGAGATACATACAACCTTCCGGAAAACATAAAAAAAGTTATTCTTGCATGTACAGACAGCCTTACAACAACAAAACCTGAGGTAAGACCCCTCCTGCACGGTGAGAATACAGCAGAATCAAAACTTGGTAAAGAAACGATCCTTTTTGCTGAATACATTGATCCTTCAGGAGGAAGATTTATAGCAGGAGGAACATGTGTTTTCTGGGACAACTACTCAATTGATCTTTATAACAACAAAAACCTGAGCCTTTACATTCTCTCAAGATGATAAAAGAAGGGGAAACGGTACAGCTTTCTGACGGAAAAAACAGATTTTTTCTGAAGGTTAAAAAAGGGGAAATTTTTGGAACCCACAAGGGAAACATAAACCATGATGATATTATAAAAGCTGGATACGGAGGAGAGGTAAAAACACATAAAGGACACACATTTATTGTTCTGCGTCCGACAATTCATGAGATCATAATGTACGGAATAAAAAGAAAAACACAGATAGTTTACCCTAAAGACAGCGGTTATATAACGCTGAATCTCGGTATAACAGATGGAATGAAAGTTCTTGAGTCCGGTGTAGGAAGCGGGGGGCTTACTATAGTTATGGCAAATGCTGTGAAACCAACAGGAAAGATTTACTGCTACGAAAAGGAAGAAAAATACATAAAAAACGCCTATGAGAATATCAAACTTGCAGGGCTTGAAAGGTATGTTGAGATAAATCATCAGAGCCTTGAGATGCCTCTTCCTGAAAACTTTTTTGATGCAGGTTTTATAGATGTTAGGGAACCATGGCTGTTTATGGAAAACATTAAAAAATCATTAAAAAAAGGATCTCCTATCGGGTTTATACTCCCGACAACCAATCAGGTAAGTAAAACCATTCAGGCTCTAAAAGAAAGTAATTTTATAGACATTCAGATTGTTGAACTTCTTGAAAGACATTACAAGCCTGTTCCAGACAGGCTCAGACCTGAAGACAGAATGGTCGCCCACACAGGATACCTTATATTTGGAAGAAAAGGCTGGTAGAATATCTGTATGGAAGAATACCTGAAAAAAGCCAAAAGAGTAGTTGTCAAAATAGGATCTCAGATACTTGAAAAAGAGGGGTCTATAGACACAGATTTTTTAAAAAATCTGTCAGAAAATATAAAGGTTCTAGAAAATAAAGACATACTGATAGTATCATCAGGTGCGGTTCTTGCAGGATCAAAAAAATTAGGACTAAGGCAAAAGCCTAAATCCATAACAGAAAAGCAGGCTGTTGCATCAGTAGGTCAGGCTTATCTGATGCAGATATACGACAGAATTTTTTCTGAAAAGGGGCTTATAGTTGGACAGGTTCTTCTTACAGTTGAGGGATTGAGGGAAAGAAAAAGGTACATTCTTGCACAAAACACCCTGAACAAACTTGTTGATATGGGAGTCATACCGGTAATAAATGAGAATGATACGATAGCTGTGGAGGAGATAGTTTTTGGAGACAACGACTTTCTTGCAGCCCATGTTTCTGTTTTGACCAATGCCGATCTTCTAATAATACTCTCTACTGCAGGGGGCGTTTACACAGGAGATCCAAAACAGGAAAACTCAAAACTGCTGAAAGAGATAAAAAGTATTGATGATGTTTTAAGATATGCAAGAGCTTCAACATCAAAATTTGGAACAGGAGGTATGAGGAGCAAACTTGAGGCTGCAAAGATTGCCGTTTCACACAGAATACCTGTAGTTATAGCCCCAAAAAAAGAGGACATTCTGCTTAAAATAATCAGGGGAAATTTAGAAGGAAGCTTTATTTACCCGGAAAAAGGAGAAAAACTTTCAAGGAAAAAAAGCTGGTTAAAACTCCTCTCTGCACCAAAAGGCAGGATAATTATAGACAAAGGTGCAGAGAAAGCCTTAAGATCAGGAAAAAGCCTTCTTCCTGCAGGTATTAAAGATGTTGAGGGTATATTCTACAAAAATGATGTTGTTGCAATAGTAAACGAGGAAGGTAATATAATAGGCAAAGGAATTGTAAACTTTAACTACAGAGATCTAAAAAAAATAAAGGGAAGAAGATCATCAGATGTTGAGAAAACTCTCGGCATAAAATTTAAAGAGGTTGTCCACAGGGATAATCTGGTGGTGTTTTGATGAAAAGGTTTGATCAGGAGAAAATCCATAGGCTAATAAAAGAACAGATAAAACTATCAAAAAAACTAAAAATAAAAGACAAAATCCCTGTTGATAAGATAAAGATAGTTGCAGGAATAGATGTGACATTTACAGATATATGGAAAAACCCAACCACCGGTATAGCATGTATAACCGTTATTGATATCAGGAGTTTTAATACAATAGAAACAGTTTTTGCAGAGGAAACGGTTGATTTTCCTTACATACCTACATTTTTAGCATACAGGGAACTTCCTGTTATTTTAAAAGCTTACAAAAAACTAAAAACAAAACCGGACGCATTTATAATTGACGGAATGGGGATAATCCACCCGAGAAAGATGGGTATCGCCTCCCACTTTGGGGTTATTACCGACACCATTTCCATAGGCTGTGGTAAATCAAAGCTAACGGGGGAGTTTGAACAGCCAGAAAACAAAAAATTTGCATACAGACCTGTTTATGTGGACGGTGAGCTGAGGGGATACATCTTAAGAACAAGAAAAAACTCAAACCCTGTTTTTGTTTCCCCCGGAAACAACATCAGCGTAGAAAGCTCTCTAAAGGTTGTTATCCGGTCAGTAAAAGATTACAAACTTCCAGAACCAACAAGGCTTGCACATCTGAACCTCCAGAAATACAGAAAAAAACTTATATAAGGCAGGAGCCTGTTTAAAAGCTCTTACCTTTTACTTTCTTCCTTCACAACATCAACAAGATATTTAACCTTTTCCACTTCCATATCAGGCATAAGCCCGTGTCCCAGGTTAAATATGTGACCTGTATCCTTTCCCCATTTTTTCAGTATGCTGACAGCTTTCTCCCTGATTACTTCCTTATCTGCATAAAGAACTATCGGGTCAAGATTTCCCTGTGCAGCAGCCTTTCCTTTTAGCTTTTCCTTTACAACCGATATATCTATCATCCAGTCAACACCATAAACATCAGCCCCTGAACTGATCATATCATCAAAAAATCCTGCCACACCTTTTGTAAAATGTATAACAGGCTGGTAATCCCTATTTAATCCTTTGATGATCTTTTTGATCGGTGGAAGTGCAAACTCTGTGTAATCTTCGGGAGAAAGATATCCTCCCCAGCTGTCAAATATCTGAACAGCATCTGCCCCTGACTCAATCTGAAAGTTAAGATAATCTATAAGCATATCAGCAAGCCTGTCTAATAGATCCTTAAATGCATCAGGGTGGTTGTACATAAAAGTTTTTGCCTTTTTAAAATCTCTTGATGTTCTTCCCTCTATCATATAGGCAGCAAGAGTAAAAGGAGCACCGCAAAAGCCTATTGTAGGTATCTCCCTATCTAATGCCCTGTTTACCCCTTTTATTATCTCACCTACATAATGAACATCATTTCTATCAAACTTTTTTAATCTTAAAATATCATCAGGCTGTTTAATAGGATTGAAAAAAACAGGACCTTCCCCTTCTCTGAACTCAAACTTCATTCCTATAGACTCAAGGGGGGTAAGAATATCAGAAAATATTATTGAGGCATCAACACCAAGAATTTTTCTCGGAAGAATTGTAGCCTCAACAGAAAGCTCAACATTCTTGTAAAAAGCAACAAATCCTCCTGCTTTTTCCCTTAAAGCCCTGTATTCAGGCATATACCTACCTGCCTGCCTCATAAGCCATATTGGGGTTCTCTCCACAGGCTGTCTGTGGCATGCCCTGAGAAAAAGATCATTTTTTAAATCTTTCATCATTCCTCCCTTTTTTTGAAAAATTATACCAGTTTGGGAAAAACAATTTTATAATAAATATCTAATTGAGCTTAAGTCTCAAATTCAAATATACGAAAAATTACAAAAATATGATTTAGAACATAAAACCATTGATCTAAAGTTGTTAAAAATACAATGATGGTATAGTATATTAAACTAAAGAATACATTAACTAACATACGGAGGTTAGACAGATGAAGAAAGTTATCGCAACTGCAGTTTTAGGTTTTGCAGTGACTGTTTCAGGTGCTATGGCTGCAGACGGAGAGGCTCTTTTCAAATCTAACGGATGTGCTGCATGTCATCAGGCAAACGTTAAGACTGTAGGACCTTCTCTTAAAGAGATAGCTCAGGCTTACAAAGGAAAGGAAGGAGATATGATTAAGTTCCTTAAAGGAGAAGCAAAACCTATAGTTGATCCAGCGAAGTTTGGAATTATGAAGCCTCAATTGAACAAAACAAAGAATATGTCTGAAGAGGAGCTTAAAGCGCTTGTAGAATTTATGTTAAAACACTAACACTTTGCCCCCCCTTAGGGGGCTTTATAAAATGGGTTTACTTTTTATATTTATCGTTTTTTTTTAACTTCTTATAATGCCTTCTCAGCAAACGGTGAAGATCTTTTTCACAAGTATAACTGTTCATCATGTCATGCAATTGACAGAAGGGTTGTGGGTCCTTCTTTTAAAGAAATCTCAAAAAGATACGGTCAGAGCGAAAGAGCTGTTGAAACAGTTGCAAAACTGATTATAAAACCAAAACCTGAAAACTGGCCAGGAATGGCTTATATGCCGCCATACGACATCCCTTATGATGAGGCAAAAGCTTTAGCGAGGTATGTTCTGATAGAGTCTATAAAAAACTTGTCCAGCCAGAATAAAACTGAAGATAGTATAGAGGACATTCTTGATGATGATGCCCAATTTCACTGAGAATACTTTCTGTATTTTTCCCTGTGTTTATCTGCATTTACTTCCTGATTTTTCTTAACAAACCAGAGGCTCAATACAACAAGGAATACAACTCCTGCAATTATAAACAGTCCCTCAATTAACCCGTTAGCATTGCAGAACACACCAAAAGCCGAATAGGGATCACACTTTTCAAGGGTTTTATTTAGTATCTGCTGTTGGGTTGTCTGATCCATTATTTTACCTTTTTTCAAAAATGATTATATTCATAATATAGCATATTTTTAGGAGGAAAAATTGAGGTTTATTTTTGTTGTTTTATTTTTGATTGCATATTTTTCTTATGGCTTTGAGATAAAATGGAGATCAACTCCTGATCAGTATCAGGGAATAAAACTTAAACTCCAGTGTGGTGATCTGAAGGTGTACGAAAAAAAGGACAGTTTTAACGGCTTCAGCCCTGATACTATATATTACTATTTTTATCTTGATAGGCTATACAAAATTAGTCTGAAATATAAATCTTTTTACAGATTTGTTCAGGATCAGAAAAAGATAACAGGGAAAGAGAGATTTTCAGCTATCGATATATTAACCTATGAAAAAAATGATACGGTAATCAAAATAATACATACCCCGTTTAAAAACGTTATACAGTTTATATACAGGCTCTACTACCCGAGAGTTGATCTGATAGAAAAATGCAACTAAATACCCAGAATTTTTATAACCACCCTTTTTGGTCTCTGCCCGTCATACTCTGCATAAAAAACCTCCTGCCAGGGACCAAGGTCAAGCTTTCCTTCTGTAACAGGAAGAACAACCTGAAGATGGGTAAGCAGGTTTTTCAGGTGGGCGTCCCCGTTGTCTTCACCGGTTAAATGGTGCTTGTAATCAGGCTTAAAAGGTGCTAATCCTTCAAGCCACTGCCATATGTCCTGATGCAGTCCCTCCTCATCGTCCTGAACAAAAACTGATGCTGTCAGATGCATCGCAGAAACAAGGCATAGCCCTTCTTTTATCTCTGATTTTTTTACGGCTTCTTGAACTTTGTCTGTTATTTTTATAAGCTCTCTTCTGTTTTTTGTGTTAAACCAGAGGTATTCTGTGTATGCCTTTGTCATTTTTCACCCCTTGTTTTTTTTGATAGTTTAACATAGGATTAATCTCAAAACACAAAGGAGAAAAACTTGAAACCTAAGGTCAAAAGTTTTTTAACTGAAGATGTTACAAAAATGAAAGCTATGCTCAGGATGCTGAACCTCCATACTGTTTGTGAGGAGGCCTCATGCCCTAATATCGGTGATTGTTTCGGCAGAAAAACAGCCACATTTATGATAATGGGGGACAGATGTACCAGAAAGTGTGCTTACTGTGATGTTTCCCATGATAGACCCCTTCCACTTGATCCATCTGAACCTTACAACATAGCAAAAGCCGTTAATATGCTCAGCCTTGATTATGTTGTGATAACATCTGTCAACAGAGACGATCTTCCTGATGGTGGAGCTTCCCATTTTGCAAAAACTGTTAAAGCTGTAAAACAAAAAAAACCTGACTGCTCAGTTGAGGTTCTTATACCTGATTTTCTGGGAAGTATAGATGCATTAAAAATCGTTGTAGAGGCAAAACCTGATGTCATAAACCACAACATAGAGACTGTTCCAAGACTTTTTCCTGTAGTAAGACACAGGGGAGACTACTCAAGATCCCTTTCTGTGATCAGATGGGTAAAACAGCTGGACAAAAATATCCTGACTAAATCCGGCATTATGGTTGGTCTGGGAGAGGGGACAGATGAGGTGATCCGTGTGATGGAGGATCTGTTTAATGCTGGCTGTGAGATACTGACTGTCGGGCAGTACTTGAGACCCTCAAAAAAACACCACCCTGTCGTCAAATATTACTCAGATGAAGAGTTTAAGATGTTTGAGGAGTTAGGGTACAGAATAGGATTTAGACAGGTGTTTAGCGGAAAGCTTGTAAGGAGTTCATTCCACGCAAAAGAGGTTTACGAGGGACTTACATAATCCTTTATAGGTTTTACAACCTGTCTATATATTATCTCACCAAGCTCAAGATCAAGTGAATCTGAAAAAACAAAAATATATGTGTCATCATCAACTTTATAAACAAAAAGATAGATTTTTTTGTTGTTCACGTTAACACTATAGTGGTAAAGTTTATCTGTAGAAATATCCTTAAGGTATTTGTATATCTTTTCAATTTTTGAGTTGTAATTAAAGAAACTTTCAGGGTTGTCTGGAATATAAGGAGCGAACACATACCCTATAGGAATTCCTTTCTTATAAAGGAATATAGCATCAATATGCTTAAGTTGATGGTTAAAAATTTTTTGAAGTAGGTTTGTATTTTTATTCATTTCGATAGCCTGTGTACTCCTTTTTAACCCAGCCAGTTATATTTTTATATCTAATTTTATACCATCCTTCCTTATCGTTGACAACTTCAACCTTATCACCTTTTTTAAGTACATATACAATCTCAGAACTTTTATCAGGAAAAGCCCTGACATTAAGCCTGTTAGGAATAACATAAACCTCTTTTAAATTTTTCTCTGGTTTTTTTTCCTGTTGAATATCTTTACTGAAGAAGTAATAACCGGATAAACTGAATGCTACCAGTAAGAAAAATAGAATAGCCGGTAAAATTAGGTAAAAAGATTTTTTCCTTTTCATTTTACTTATTCCCAAGCTTTCGGCTGCTTCTTTGATATCCTCTCTATCTATTTGATGACTATTTTTTACAAAAGCTGACATTAAAGCCCTTTCCATTATTTGATTAATCTGTCTAAGATTTCCCTGTGTATACTTGAAAATCTCCTTGTAAGCTGAGTTTGATATTTTAATAGTGGAGTTTCCAGCCTTTGCCAGCCTATAATTAATGTAATTTACCATCTCATCTTTTGTAAGATTACTTAATCTGGCTATAACGGTAATTCTTTGTTTTAACTGTCTTAAAGCATCTGAATTCAGTTTCTTTTCAAGCTCAGGTTGACCAAGTAATATTATCTGGAGTAGTTTTTCTTTATCTGTTTCAAGGTTTGATAGTATTCTAAGCTCTTCAAGAGTTTCAATAGGAAGGTTCTGTGCTTCGTCAATTATTATAAGAATCTTTTTTCCTTCTTTTCTTTTTTTAATTAAAAATTCTTTTAAGGTCGAAAAAAGTTTATTCTTTGTTGCTGAATCATCTATATCAATTCCAAAATCTTCAAGGATAGCCCTGAACATCTCTTCAGGGGATAGATTTGGAAAAAGTATATAAGCATACTCAACATTTTCAGGCAACTGACTGATAAATTTTCTTATTGTTATAGTCTTACCTGTTCCCGGTTCCCCGATTATAACAGCAAAACCTTCCTCACTTTCCATTAAAAACTCAAGAGATCCTAACGCCTCCTGATGAACTGAGGACATAAAAAAGAAATCAAGATCAGGTGTTATTCTAAAGGGATTATCCTTAAGTGCAAAAAACTGTATGTAGCTTTCCATTATTTAACCTTCTTCAAAATTGGATTAATTCCATATTTTTTTAACTTACTGATAATTTTACCAGCTTCTTCTTTGTTGGATGCATAAACAACAACAGATTTTATTCCATTTTTTCTGTTTATAATTTTTACACCAAAAAAATCTTTTGAAATTTTTTCTTTCAGTTTTAATGCATTATTTTCATTTCTGAAAGAACCTATCTGAATAACATACCTTATCGGTTTTTTATAAAAAGAAATTTTGGGAATACTCTCAAGTTTTACGTTTTTTATGCCCTCTTTTATGCTACTTAGGAAATATAAAATATCTGTCTTTTTTTTCTTTTTTGTTTTGACAGGTAGATTTTGTATTACAGATCCCTCTACAGGCAATTTTTTGTCCATTTTTATTACTTTTTCAGGGTTTAATACATTTTTCTTTTCTTCCCTTTTAAAAAATAAAAGGTATCCAAAAAATATCAACAGAACAATCAAAAGAGTGGCAAAAAGTCTTAAATGTTTTTTACCATTTTTTGCAATCTTTAAATCAGAACCTTTGATGGGAAATTTACTTAGCTGGGATAAAATTCCTTCTGATCTTCCTATTGATCCTTCTGATAGGATATACAATTTTTTTATCGCTTTTTTCTCAATTTTACCACCGTACTTTTGGAGAAAGTACCTCTCAAATTCAGAGAATTCTGGTGGTTTTACCTCAAAAATAAAGTTTACAGATGCTTCAATCTTTCCAATTTTAAATGGATTAAGCTTCGGTTTTAAACTTTCGTCTCCGATTAGTATCGTTGAAACTTTCTCTTTAATCCCAATTAAGTGGTAAATCTCTATTATTTGTGTTTCAGATAATTTCTGAACATTATTTATAACAATGAAAATTCTTCCTGAAAAATTATCAATAAAGTCTACAAAATTTAAAAAAAACTCCTCCTTTGATAACTCCCTTAATGGGCTTGTTCCTATTTCTCTCAGAAGATTTTTATACCAGTCAGGATTAGCCTCTAAAAAAACTTTTTTATCATTTTTATTTAAAACTTTATCTACAGCCTTTTCTACAATGTACTTCTTACCTACCCCCTCTTTCCCATAAACTATACCAAAAATATTACCGCTTTTTAAAAGGTTGAAAATTATAATATATTTTTCTTTTTTATCCAGACCATAAATGTCAGAAAGCATAGAAACTCCCCAAAAAATACTGAAAATTAAATTATATAGTAAAATTACTCAAGAGAGGTTTGAAGGTTGGTAAAAGGTAAGAACATTTTGATAACAGGTGCAGGAAGAAGAATAGGAAGATTTTTAGCATTATCTTTAGCTGAAGAGGGAGGCAATATAATCCTTCATTATAAAAGTTCTGAAAAGGAGATAAAAGAATCTTTTGATAGTATCCTGAAGAAGGGGGTTAGAGCAATAAAAATAAAAGCTGATCTTGAAAAAACAGATGAGGTTAAAAGGCTTATTGAAGAAAGCATAAAAAGCTTAGGCAGAGTAGACATATTGATAAACAATGCTTCTATATACTACCCAACCCCATTATCTAAAGTGACTGAAGACGACATTGACAGGTTTTATAATATACATGTAAAAGCTCCATTTATACTCTCTAAAGAGCTTGGCCAGATTATGTACAGAAACAAATGGGGGAGGATAATTAATATTGCTGATTACAGTGCACTTAGACCTTACAAAAACTTCAGCCCTTACTCAATATCTAAAGGAGCTATGCTTACTATGACGAGAGCTTTTGCAAAGGAGTTTGCCCCCTATGTTCTTGTTAATGCTGTTCTTCCAGGTCCTATAATCCCTGCTGAAGGTATTGAAGATTTAAAAACACCCCTTGAAAAAACCGCCTTGAAAAAATGGGGAGGAGAAGTTGAAGTTTATAAAGCTGTAAAATATTTGATACAGACAGATTTTACAACAGGTGCGTTTTTACCTGTGGAAGGAGGAAGGTTAATTTGCTGAAAAACAGCTTAACTTTTCTTGGAACCGGTGGTGGAAGGGTTGTTGTTTTCAGACAGATAAGACATTCCGGCGGCATGTGGCTTAACCTGGACGGAGTAAATATACTTATTGATCCCGGTCCCGGAAGTCTGATAAGAATTTTTGAAAGGGGATTTGACACAAAAGATATAGATATAATAGTTGTTTCCCACAGACATCTTGATCATTGTGCAGACCTTAACTCTGTTATAGAGTCGGCGTCAGAAAGCACGAGAAATCCAAAAGATCTTCTTGTAGCTCCTGAAGATGTTGTTGAGGGGGAAGACCCTATTTTACTGAAATATCTGAAAAAGGCTATTAAGGAATACATTCCTGTAGAAGAAAACAAAGAGATACATTATAAAGATATAAAGATATTAAGTAGAATGAAACATATACACGAAGGGGCTCAAACTTATGGTTTAGAATTTCTCTCAAAAAATAAAAAAATCGTTTATGTTCCTTGCGGAAAGTTCTATGAAGACATGCTTAAGGGTTATTCAAAAGGTGCAGACATAATGATATTCAACACAACCTTTCCCAGAAAAGTTGAAGGCTACTACCATCTTTCAGTAGACGATGTTGAGCGTATGATTGAAAAATACAGACCTAAACTTGCCGTATTATCCCACTTTAGTATATCAATGCTAAGAGCAGATCCTGAAAAAGTTGCCGCAAAAATATCAAGAAAAACAGGAATTAATGTAATATCAGCATATGACGGTATGAGGCTTCAATTTTAGAGGAGTGGATTATGAAAGGAATAATTATAGGTGGCGGTATTATTGGATTATCTATAGCAAGAGAACTGAACAGGTTAGGTCATGATGTTACAGTAATAGAACTTTACAGAGTTGGAAGAGCAGCTTCTTGGTCTGCAGGTGGAATGTTAGCTCCCCAATCGGAGGGTATTGAACCTGGAGTTTTCTTTGATTTTTGTCTTGAAAGCAGGGATATGTATGAAACGTTTGTAAAGACACTGGAAAGGGAAACAGATATGGAAGTTGGATACTGGAAGTGTGGTATTTTGTGTCCTGCCTTCTCCGAAGAGGAAGAAAAAATACTGAAGAAAAGAATACAGGTACATACTGAAATGGGTCTAACTGGAAAATGGATAGATAGGGATAGTCTTGAAGGTCGCTACAGCATAATTGGAAAAGATATAAAAGGAGCAGCTCTTTTTCCTGACGATGCACAAGTTGATAATAGACTTCTGATAACAGCCCTTGAAAAATATGCAAGATCCAGAGGGATACATCTTATGGAGTTTACAGAAGCCTCTGAAATCATAATAGAAAATGGGGAATACTCCGCTGTTAGAACAAAAAACCAGATTTTAGAAAGTGATTACTGCATTATCGCAGCAGGTGCCTGGTCTGAATATTTTATAAAATGCCATATATTTCCAATAAAAGGTGAAATGGCAGCTATTAATATAACAAAAAAAGATATAGACAGAATAATATTCGGCTCAAAGGCTTATCTAATACCAAGAAAAGATTACAAAAGGCTCGTTATTGGAGCAACAGAAGAAATGGTAGGATTTTTAGATGGCAACACTGTGAAAGGTTTACTACAGTTGTTTAATGGCCTGGAAGAAACACTTCCTTATCTTGTAAATAATACAATACAGGAAACATGGTTCGGATATAGACCAGCAACCCCAGACCTTCATCCTGTTATAGGTAAAACATGGATAAAAAACCTTTACATAGCTACAGGTCATTACAGAAACGGTATTCTGCTTGCTCCTATAACAGCAAAACTAATCTCAGATCTAATTGATAGAAAATACGAAAGCCACTACCTTAAAGAATTTTCAATTAACAGGTTTAGGTCAGATAAGAATGGATAGACTGTTATACATAAAGCCATTTATAGTAATGGACATTGTAAAAAAAGCTTCTGTAATAGAAGATGCTATCCATTTTGAGATAGGAGAACCTGATCTCCAACCACCACCATCAGTTTGGGAATTTTCCGAAAAAGCTGTAAAGGACAGAATTAACCATTACACACAAAGTTTAGGACTTATATCATTAAGGGAAAAAATTGCAGAGTTTTATCACAAAAAGTATGGAGTGGACATATCACCATCACGAATAGCCCTTACCATTGGAACTTCTGGAGGTTTTCTTGTAGCTTATTCTATACTTTTGAACAGCGGTGATAAGATCGCCCTTCCTGATCCATCTTATCCATGCTACAAAAATTTTGCGTATCTCCTTGGTATCAACCCTGTTTTTATTCCAGCAGGAAAAGAAACTGATTACCAGCTAAAAACTGAACATCTTAAACAATACCCAGACATAAAGGCTGTTCACATCACATCACCTTCAAACCCAGTTGGAAATATCTACTCCTACGACAACCTGAAACAGATTATTGAGTTTTGCGAAGAGAGGGATATATACTTTATCTCCGATGAAATATACCACGGTCTTGTTTATGAAGGAAA
Organism: Persephonella sp.; assembly: GCA_027030485.1. Lineage (GTDB taxonomy): Bacteria > Aquificota > Aquificia > Aquificales > Hydrogenothermaceae > Persephonella_A. The sequence goes on along the minus strand of JALVEY010000018.1, from coordinate 5,307 downwards.
AGAACACACAGCTTTAGAGTTTTCAGACAAAGCGATAGTGATCAACGGCTTTTCAAAATATTTCTGCATGCCGGGATTCAGGCTTGGCTGGATAATTCTTCCTGAAAACCTTGTCAGAAAAGCTGAGATAGTTATGCAGAATATTTTTATATCACCTCCAACAATCAGCCAATACGCAGCCCTTGGAGCTTTTGACTACAGGCATCTTGAAGAAAACAGAAAAATATTTAAAGAAAGAAGGGATTTTCTATACAATCATCTTAAACAGATATTTGACATAGATGCAAAGCCTGAAGGTGCTTTTTATATTTGGGTAAATATTGAAAAATATTCTGACAATTCCTACGAGTTTTCAAAAAAACTCCTTGAAGAAATCCATGTGGCTGTGACACCGGGAGTGGATTTTGGAAAAAACAATACAGACAAATATATAAGATTCGCATATACAAAAGATATAAAACATATGGAAGAGGGGATTAAAAGACTAAAAAAATATTTATATTGACCATTCGTATTTAAATACTTAGATTTATTTTATCTCTTAAAATAGGAGGGAGGAGGGTGTTAAAAAGGGGAAGAATACGCATTTATATACTTGATAAAGATACAGGAAACCCAAGATCAAACATCCCTGTCAAGATAGTAGCCCAGTATTCAAAAAAAGGAAATAGACCAATAACACATTTGGTATCCAATGAAAAAAACGGCAGGTTTATTCAAGATATAGGTGTTTTCCAATCAGACCAGTATGGATACATATCTATCGAATCAGAATTTTATCCTGAACATCTTGAAAAGGTAAATCTTACTCTTTTAGGCAATGAAGAGATAAGTTCAGAAATAAAACAGATAGATTTTTATAATGAAGGAAAGATAAATATTGTAAAAATTCCTGACAGTATATTATCTATAAAACCTGAAACATTTCCATCTTATTATCCGGACCCAGACATTATAGATAGAATCTGGTCTGCTTCACTAAAAGGGACTAAACCTGAGCTAAGAATTGGAGAATTAGGGTGTGAGATATTCTATAAAAATGCATTACCAGAAAGAAAGTTCATATTTGGAGAGATACTTTTAAAAAACAAATCACATGGGAACATAAATGCAGAACTTGTTGAGTACGAATCAAAATGGTTTCCATTAGGTCATGCCTTAGGAGAAATCGTATATAGCACATCCTTAGCTCCGTGCGAATCAGTCAATATAGCGGTGATAGATTGGTCAAGGTCAGATACGGGAGAAAGAATAGAGGAAACAACAGTTGAAGAAGAGCTTTATCACACACTGAAAAGGGATAGGACAATTGAGGAAGTCATAGCAGGAACTATTAAGGAATGGCAGCGGGGAGGTTCATTTACAGGAGGTTTATCATTAGCTGGAACAATAAAAGAAATTACCGGTGCTATAGGACTGGGAGGAGGATATTTTACTTCTTCAGGTAGTAGAAGTGTAAATGCTGAATCTGTTCAAAGACTTGCAGACAGTATAACTCAAGCAGCTTCTTCTGTTAGAGCATTAAGAAGTAGTGTTGTTACACAGATTTTTCAAAGAGAAAAAGATAAAGTAGTAACAAGAACAATAACAAATCATAATCACTGTCATTCAATTACTGTTTTGTATTACGAAATCCTGAGACAGTACAGGGTTGAAACGAGTATAAAAGATATTAAGCAGGTGTTATTTTTAAAGATCAATGAGATAAGTGAAGCATTCGGTAATAACGATGATCTTTTGTTTAAATGGATATTGTCAAACTGGGGGCTGCTAAGGAATTATCTGTTAGATCCTGATCTTGGAAAATGTTTTGATGTTTTGACAGGCGAAAGTAGCGATAATGAAAAATTGACAAACATCTATGTTACCCTCAAAACAGCAGATATAAAAAATGCTGGTACAGATGCTGATGTTTATCTCATTTTACAGAAAGATTCAGGAGAAATTAAAGAGTACAGTCTTGATACAGAAGGTGCAAATGATAGGGAACGAAACAGCCTTGATAGTTATGTTATAGATACTACACAAGATAATATTTATCCCGAAGAAATAAAATCTATAGGACTTAAATTTGAAAGAAAAGGCGAAAAACCGGGATGGAAACCAGAATATATTAAAATAACCTTCTCTTCCACAGGAAAGGAGTTCTTTTCTTACAGGAAAGATTTTGGGGAGGATGAGTGGTTTATCAGCAATGGTACTTACTGGTTTCATTCCTTTAAAAACCCATTGAAAGAAAATATACAAGACAAAAAGGAATGTAAAAAAAGATTATTAGAGCATTTTAGAGAAAACAAGTATTACTATGCAAAAGTCGTTTATATGAGCAAAGATCCTGGATATTACTTTGATAAATTTCCTAACCTACTTGGAAAAATAAATTATTTTCCAGTAGCCATGCTATCAGATTATGTAGGTTTTGTTGAAACAGATAAAAAAGGAAAAAAACCTGATTTCAAGGAGGAAAGATATATAGCTCTTCCTGTAAGAGGTGTGTTCGGAGAAACAAGACTTGCTCACTGTAATTCATGCGAAGAAAAAGATATTACAAGATTTTGGGATTGGAAAGAATCTCCCTGCCCAGAAAAAGCTCCAGAAATAACCGGTATCAAACTAGGTTCAAGAGCAAAAGGATTAGACCTCTCTAACTCTGAGTTTCCTAAATCTATACTGAATATTGTTAATCCTCCCCAGGCACCAGAACCTACAGGAATAGCAGAGGCACTAAAGATTCTTTCCAAATCTGACATTTTCAGGGATATGTCAGGAAAAAAAGAGGTAAGTGAGATAGTCAATAATCTGATCAATACAGCTAAGGAGATAGCAAAAAGTAAAAAAGCTGATTCTACCAATAAGGAGGAAAAAAAAGATAAAGATAAAAATGATGATAAGACAGACAGCGATAAAAAAGATGATGAAGGAGAAGTTGAGACAATATTGGTCTCAAACAGATGTACAGATATATCTGTTGAAGAAAGGGATGCTCTTACCCCTGAAGAAATCCATAAGGAAGTTAACCTGATTATGTCCGAGTTTAGAAAAGGGAAAATAAACAGAGAAGAGGCTGTTAAAAAGCTCAGTGCCTTAAAAAATACACCCTTAGGAAAAAGAAAAATAGATGTTCTTATAGATGAGAACATTGAAGATATATCCGGTATTGCTGAAGATTGAGGTACATTAAGATGAAAATACAATGGGAAGAAGAAAATAAGCTTTCGCCAGAAAGTAAAAGAGACTACAACAAAGTTTTTGATCTGATAGATAGATATACAAAGAAATTATCTCAGGAAGAAACAACAAACATTCCTGGTACACAACCTACATCACGGCAGTCTGTTCGTGTGTGTGAAAATTCTGCCGATCCAACTTCTGATACCCATATATATGAAAATAACTGCTCTGAAGTAAAATGGTGCCATCTGGAAGACTCTATAGATTACCAGCATCTTTTGGAAATGGATTCACAATACGCTGAAATAGTAAAGCAAAAATACATCTTAACGGAAAAATTTGACCTTACTCCAAAAATAATAACATTACTTGCCAAATTGAATAGTTTTAGTGCAAATGGCAGATACCTCCTCTTTGGATTAAGAGGGTGTATCATAAAAGATGAGAATTACATAAGTAAACTTTCAGATCTAAAAAATAATAAAGTAGTTTCAAAATTAACCTCAGAAAGATGGAAAGACATTTTTCATGCAGATGACTCAGCCATTGAACAGTTATTTGTTTCAAAAATAGAGGTAGCACACACCCTTCCAGATCACAAAAACCTAAACTGTATTATAGGTATTTGTGATTTACAACAAAATAAAATTTTATTACTGAGAGCCTCAACTGTTCCAACAGAAAACTTCGTGAAAAAAGCCTGTCAAAAACAGATGAAGGTTAATCTCCTTCCAACAGGTTTATACAAATACAGGAAAGGGCATCATTCTTCAGGCGATACAATAATACCGAATGCACTTAGGGAAAATGGCAGGGTAAATGTTCTCAGAACTATAGGAAATGCTGTTTTTACGGATCTTGACATCTGGGATCTGTACACAAATCCTGCAGATAACATCCATGCTTCAAGAAAAGACATAACAACTTCCTTTTCGTCAGCAGGCTGTAATGTTATACTGGGAAGTGCAAAAAGAACTGAAAATACTGTTGTTCATAAAAAAGACTGGGCAATATTTAAGCATGTACTGGCTAAGAAAGTTTTGAATGATTCTACAACAGAATATATGCTTTTGACAGGAATGGAAGCCTACATCCTGAGTACAATACTCTCTAAATCCTTATCTCTGGAAGACAAACTAAAAGCAGTTAACAGTTTAAAAAGAATAAGAATAGGCTCTGAAGGTTCTCATGTAGAGCAGGTTCAGAAAAAGTTAGATGAGTACTTAGGAAGAAATGGAAAACTTATCAAATCTATGAATAAAAACCGTGATCTATCTTCAATGGTAATAGCTTCGAGACTAACTAACATTATAGAGTCAGGACTTAAAATTAATGGAAATTATGATGGAAAGTTTTTCACTAAGAGTTCTTCAGTGTATATACTTTGGCAAAAATTCATTAGAAATGATGGCAGGTTAAAGAAATATGCGGCTGATGGAATTATAACTCCAAATGATTTTGTTAATATGGAATTACAAAGTTCATTATGGGCTGATCCTGTTTCTATATCAGATATCAATCCTTAAAACATACCTTACATGTTCTGTCTAAATGTGCCTGTATCTCCTCTGGAAACTTTCTGAGAGCATCTGCAACAGCATTTGGAGCAGAGAAACCAAGACCGCATATTGAGTTTGCAGGTATGTTCTGGGACAGATGTTTTAGATACTGGAGATCTTTTTGTGTTGCTTTGCCTTCCTTCAGTTTTTTCAGGATAATGTGCTGTTCGTATGTTCCTATACGGCACGGCGTACATTTTCCACAGCTTTCGTGATGGAAAAAGTTAGTAATCACAACAAGTGCATCAACAATACAGTCGTCTTCATCAAGGACAATCGTTGTTCCTGTCCCACCGAAACCTTTAGGTGAATAATCCATAGGCATATCTAATTCGTCAGCTCTGTAAATCCCAAGAGCTCCAGCGAACACAGCCTTTACCTTTTTACCATTTTTAACCCCTCCTGCCATATCTATAAGTTCTGTTAGGGTTATGTCCATTGTTGCTTCATATACTCCCGGTTTCTTAACTTTCCCGCTGACAGGAAACAGTTTAGGACCGTAAAACCCTGATGGTCCTATGTTCATAAAGTATGCCTCATATGTTACAATGATCGGGATGTTAGATAGGGTCTCCAC
>JALVEY010000017.1 GCA_027030485.1 Persephonella sp. | reverse complement strand
TAATTCTGAGCAGATTTTTAAAAACAGGTCTTATTTTGAACCAGATTTTGTATCCTGTCTCTGAGTAATAAAAGTTTTCTTCCAAATCCGGCACCTGAATTTTTTTCAATAAATTATATCCGTAAGAGCTTTTATTTCAAATTCTTTTTGCATGAATTATTTAAAGGACATTTTATACATAGGGGCCTTTTCCTGCAGTAATTTTTTCCAAGCTCAACCAAAAGGGCGTGGAACTCTTTGTAGATGTTTATATCTTTTGGGATATTTTGCTGGATTATCTTCTGAAGTTTTTTGTAGCTGATATTTTCTGTCTTTGTAATCCCCAGTCTGTAGAATATCCTTTTTGTGTAAGCATCAACAACAAAATAAGGTCTGTCAAGACCGTACAGCAGAATGCTGTCGGCTGTTTCTTCGCCTATTCCTTTTATTGACAGAAGGAGATCCCTCGTTATTCTTTCTTTAGGAAGACCTTTGACCGCTTTTACAAAGTTTTTTATATAAACAGCCTTCTGGTTGTAAAAACCTGCAGGTTTTATAAGTTCCTTCAGTTTTTCCAGATCAATACTTTCAAGTTTATCCCAGCTTAAAACATCATCTTTTATAAGATTTTCAATCGCCTTTTCAACATTTTTCCAGTTTGTGTTCTGTGTAAGTATAGCCCCTATGGAGACCTCAAGGAACCTGTCTGTTCCTGTATGAACAGGCCACCATTTTTGAAATCCGAAATGATCAAGTAGTTTTTTGTATGTCTCTTTTATCTGCATATATCATATAATATATTGAATTTTCTTTTAGCAGGTATATTTTTCGGTTGTCAGATGAAAAAAAGGAGGTTTTAAAGATGGCAGGACACAGTAAATGGCACAATATAAGACATAAAAAGGCAAAACAGGACGCAAAGAGAGGTCAGCTTTTTACGAAACTGCTCAGGGAGATCACAGTTGCGGCAAGACAGGGAGGACCTGATCCTGAGTTTAACCCAAGGCTGAGAATAGCCATAGAGAAGGCAAAAAAGGCAAACATGCCTATAGAAAACATAGAAAGGGCTATAAAAAGGGGAACAGGAGAGCTTGAAGGTGTTAATTACGAAGAGGTGGTTTATGAAGGTTATGGACCTGACGGGGTTGCTGTAATTGTTGAGTGCTTGACAGACAACAGAAACAGAACAACATCTGAGGTTAGACATCTATTCACAAAGCACGGGGGTAATCTGGGATCTTCAGGCTGCGTTTCATTTCTGTTTGAGGAAAAAGGTGTAATAACTGTTCCTAAAGACTCAATATCTGAGGAAGAGCTTTTTGAAAAAGCTATAGAAGCAGGGGCTGAGGATATAGTTTCTGATGATGAGAACTACTTTGAGGTCAGGACAGAGCCTAAAGATCTTTATTCTGTTAAAGAGTCCCTTGAAAAATCAGGTGTGAATATTGAAAAGGCAGAGCTTACGAGAATTCCAACAACAACAGTTGAGATTAAAAATCCGGAAACCGCCCAGAAACTCATAAAGCTGCTTGATGCTCTTGAAGACAGTGATGACGTCCAGAAGGTTTACTCTAACTTTGAGATGTCTGAAGATATGATGAAACAGCTGGCATGATGAAGGTTCTTGGTATTGATCCGGGAAATTACAGCACAGGTTTTTGCGTTCTGTCTTCACAAAACAGCAGGTTTAGTATAGAAAAGTCCGGAACCATAAAATCCAGAAAAAGACCTGACAACCTAAAGAAGATATTTATTTCCCTTCAGGAAGTTATCGACAGCTTTTCCCCTGACGAGATAGCCCTTGAATCTGCATTTTACGGGAAAAATCCCCAGTCACTCATCAGGTTAGGTGAGGTCAGGGGGATAATACTTCTCCTCTCAACTCTCAACGGAATACCGGTTTATGAGTACACACCACAGAAGGTAAAAAACTCAATAACAGGCTACGGCTGGTCAAAAAAAGAGGACGTCAGCTTTATGGTAGAAAAAATACTCGGTATAAAAACAGAGAGCTACGATGAGGCAGATGCGGTAGCTGTTGCATTCTGCCATCTGCAGTCAAGGAGGCTTAACATTGGATAAACTGCTTGTTGCGACAACAAATAAAGGAAAACTGAAGGAATTTAGGGAGATATTTAAAGATTTTGGGATACAGGTTTTATCCCTTGACGATATGGCAGAAAAAATCAGTGTTGAGGAGGACAGGGAAACATTTCTGGAAAATGCTGTTAAAAAGGTAAAGATTTACGGGGATTTTTATAAAATGCCGGTTGTTGCAGAAGATGCAGGTCTTCAGGTTGAGGTCTTAGGTGGATATCCGGGGGTTTACTCTGCAAGATTTTATAATATTGAGTTTGGAGGCAGGGAAGAAGGAGAAAATCCAGACAAGGCTAACATAAAAAAACTATTGAGGCTTCTTGAAGGAGAAAAAAACAGAAAAGCAAGGTTTGTAAGCGTTGTTGTTTTTTATAAACCTGAAGATTTTGGTCTGTGGGCTGAAGGATACTGCGAAGGGCAGATAACACAAAAACCCAGAGGTGAAAAAGGATTCGGGTATGATCCTGTTTTTATTCCTGAAGGCTACACAAAAACAATGGCAGAGCTTGAACCTGAAGAAAAAAACAGGATATCCCACAGGGGAAAAGCTGTAAGAAAGCTTGTAAAAATGCTGAAAAAAATAGAAATATGATTTATAGAAAATTTTTGCTTTCTAAAACCTATTCGTGCTCACCTTCGGTTCGCCATGATATTTGCTCACCTTCGGCTCGCTATGATATTTGCTTACCTTCGGTTCGCTATGATATTTGCTCACCTTCGGTTCGCCATGATATTTGCTTACCTTCGGTTCGCTATGATATTTGCTCACCTTCGGTTCGCCTGATTAAAAGAATTGTTAAAAATGGGATACTTCAAAGAAGGCGTAAGCTGTAAAAACCCTTTATTACATTTTAATTACTTGCTTTTTTCGTTAGTTTACCCATATAGTTTGGATGCCAAAATATAGAAAACATGTTTTAAAAGGCAAAATTGAAGAAAGACTAAAAGAGCTGATTTTTGAAATAGCTGATGAACACTGATTTGACATATCAGAATTGGAAATAATGCCAGACTATATGCACCTGAAACATTAGTTAAGCTGTTTAAAAGAATTACTGCAAGGAAATTGTTTAAAGAGTTTCCAGAACTGAAAAAGCGGTTCACTCAGTGTGTAGTTCACAATAAAGAACTGTGATTAAAAAAACCAGACCTGTATAAATTTTGGTGTAGAATATTACAAACTTAAAAGGAGGTATTCCATGCAGGGCGATCCGATGAGCAGTATTATAGGTGCTGTTTTGTGGATGGTGATTCTTATCGCCATATTTTATTTTCTTCTTTACAGACCACAGCAGCAGCAAAGAAAGAAACATCAGGAGTTTATCAACTCTCTGAAAAAGGGAGATAAGGTGGTTACTTCAGGGGGAATTATAGGTGAGATCAAAGGAATAGATGAAAAAACCGTAACCCTGAAGGTGTCTGAAGGGACTATGATCAGAGTTATCAAATCAGCTGTATCTGCCCCTTATGAAGAGGAAAAAAAGGAGGATTAACCTTTTCTCATCGTTAAGATCTGTGCAAAAACCTCAGGCAGTCCGGCATTTTTTATGTCGGCGGCTGCCTTTTCAACATCATACTCAATCCTTCTAAACTGGATTGTTCCTTTATCAGTATCCACTATAACATAGCCTGCCCTTGGATCCCTGTCTCTCGGCTGTCCTACGCTACCTGCACAGATCAAAAACTGCTGACCGTTCTGGATTTTAAAAGATCCTGAGCCTTCACTGAAAACATTTCCTTTACTGTCTTTCACAAAAAGTATGTTCAAATGTGCATGTCCGTAGAAACAGAATCTGTTTTCAAAGCATGTAAATGTCTCTTTTGCATCTCTGATTGATGTTAAAAAGTGGTAAGTTCCCGGAATTGAGGGCTCATCATGTGTAAGGATAAAGTCATCTTCCTCATAAAAGTTTTCAAGGGATCTAATGTAATCAAAATCCTCCTGTGAAAGCTGATCATATGTCCAGTCAGCTGACTGTATAGCATAAGGGTTTGTCAGGAAAACTTCTTCCGGATCGGCAACAAATATGTCGTGTTCGCCTTTGATAACTATATCACATTTATCCTTAACCCAGTCTAAACATTCTTTAGGATGTGCACCGAAATTAATTATGTCCCCGAGACAGTATATTCTATCCACATGGTTAGACCTTAGATCTTTATCAACTGCCTCAAGGGCATGAATATTTCCATGAATATCAGATATTACGGCAAATCTCATGTTTTCACATTCTGGTTATATTTTTTGTGAATGGTGCTGAGAACACCGTTTAAAAACTTTAAAGTTTCCTCGCTGTTAATGTACCGTTTTGCAAGATCAAGAATGTCTATAAAGACCCTACCTTTATCAGGCACTTCAGAAAAAACAAGCTCGTACGTTCCAAGCCTAAGTAGAGCTCTTTCCGGATATCCAAGCCTTTCTATTCTCCAGTCTTTCAGACTTTCGTTTATTATGCTGTCAATATCATCAATAGAATCCATTATGCCTTTTGCAAGGGAGTAAACATACTCAAGAACCTCTGTGGAAAGACTGCCTCTAACATCTTTTAGGTGTTCTTCAAGTATCTCAAAAATGTCTCCACCTTTAAGATCATATGTGTACAGGGTTTTGAAAAGTATTTCCCTTGCTTTTTTTCTGTATCTTCCGGATTTTTTCATTTACTCAAGCCCTTTTAGAACATTGACCATTTCTATGGCAGAAAGTGCAGCATCAAATCCTTTATTTCCCATTTTTGTTCCTGCCCTCTCAACAGCCTGCTCAAGAGTGTCTGTTGTTAATATGCCGTATGAAACAGGAACTTCTGTTTCTAAAGAAACAAGTGCTATCCCTTTTGTTACCTCAGAGGCAACATACTCAAAATGGGGGGTAGCCCCTCTTATGACAGCCCCAAGACATATAACAGCATCGTATCTGCCTGATCTGGCAGCTTTTTTTGCTGTCAGGGGAA
>JALVEY010000016.1 GCA_027030485.1 Persephonella sp. | reverse complement strand
TATATACTTGAGAGATTAACAGAAAAATCTTTTCTTATTACAGAGGGAATAGTTGACCAGCTTGACCACTCAAGCTATGAGCCCCTTGTTGGTGGAAAGTTAGGTGTTGATGCTACAGGTAAATCGGTTGAAAAAACGATTAACACCCTGCCTGATAAAGAGATTTTAAGCAAAATAAAGCAGTTAGACAGCGACATAACAGATCTAAAACAGTACATGACCCAAACCCCTAACCCGATCACAGTTATAAAGGTAAAAAAGACAAAACCTGTTAAAGAAATTTTCAAAAAAATAAAAAGTCTGAAAGAGCATTTAAGGATAGTCATTTTTATTGATGATCAGGATAATGATCTGAACAACCCTTATATGCTCGTATGGAGAATAACCAATAATATAGATGCTTTAAAAGATGTCTGGATAGAGGAAATATGGGGTATTGATGCCACAAAAAAATTGGAGATTGACGGATACCACAGACATTGGCCTGATGATGTTTTCTGCACTAAGGAAGTTATCCTACGGCTTAAAGAAAAAGGATTAATTGATGTTGATAGTAACTTTTTAAAAAAGTATCAGATAATAAAAGAGGTCTGAAAGACCCCCTTTAATCTTTCTTTTCATGCCCTTTATGCATAAAATAAATAGATAGGGCGATAAGAAATACCCCTACACTAAGAAACAACAGGTTTTTAATATCTGTGTATTTAAACTCTATAGCATATTTGAAAAATGTAACAATAAGAACCATCAGTATAACTTTTGCCAGTTTTTCTTTAAGCTGATCGAGTGTATGAACAACAAGAATTTTAGAGGATTTTGTATCTTTTTCCATAGGATCTATTTTTGATATAAAAAGTTCATAAAGACCAAGACCGAATATGAGAAGAACGGTTGCGATAAGATACACATCAACAGCAGATACTATGTTTTTTATCGCCTCTTTATGAAACTCTTTAAAGTACTCTTTTGAAGAGAACATATTAGTTGCATCTTTAAGAACTATGTATATGTCATAAGTTCCTATTAAAACAAGAACAAAAGCAGCCAGTACGCTTGCAATCACTGCAAGAAAGATCATAAATCTGCTTTCCCATAAAATTCTTTCAATAATTGTCTCAAGAATTTTAAACAAGATTACACCTCCCATACTTTGTATGATTATTTTAATATTATTCCAGAAAGGGGCAGACCGCCCCTATGAGATAGATTACATTGTTAGATCTAAAATTTTTCCGGCTTTTCCTATATCGTCAGATGAAGGTTTTCTACCTTCCGGGGAAACCTCCTTTATAAGCTGTGCTAATATGTAAATCAGAGTACCAACTATCTCAGGAAGCCTTTTTTCAAGTTCTGCTTCAAGGGGATATTTTAAAGGAGGCATTGTTGCAAGGAAATTCAGAACATCTTCAACGGCTATCTCTTCTTCTAACTTTCTGAACTTCTGCATACTTTCCAAAAAACCTTTTGTTAGAGGAACATCAGATTCCCATATTACCTCTCTTCCGTTGTAGCTTGCATTTCTTTCACCGATTAAAAGTAGATCATAAAGTTTTTTTTCAACAATGTCTGTAATTTCTTTCACCTTGTTTTTGTCAATGTCAAGGCTTGCCGCTTTCCTCATCAGCACTTCCAACTTGGCTGCTCCAACTACTGCCATTTTACTGACCTCCATTCTTGTTTTTTAGTTTGTGTTCAGTAGATTATACTCTACAAACAAAACTATAGAAAGCTATTCTCTTTACTATTTTGTGCTTTTAGTACTTGTCCGTTCTTTGAACTTCTCTATGTTTTCAAACAGAGATCTGAACTTCTCTTTAGTTCCTGTTTTTTCCCTAACCTCTTTTTCCAGTTTTTCTACCTGTTTTATAAGAGGCTCAACATCCCTATCACTTCTAATATACCCGAGTATTTTTGCCAATCTTATCTGTTTTTTTGCCTCTTCAAGGAGTTTTAATGCCTGTTGAGGGTTGTCTTTAAATTTTTTAGAGGCATCCTCCACAAGAAGTGAGGCGATGGCTATAGGTTCTGGAATTATCGTGGTTTCCAGTTCTACAGTGTTTAGTGCGACTTCAAGCTGTGAAATAGCATTCTTTACTTTGCCTTTTTCAAGGAATTTGTATGCAAGATCAATAGATTCCTTGTAAAGCTTTATAGGTAAGTATACCGTTTCTATAACAATCTCGTTTCTTAAAGCCTGAAGTAAAATTCTGGCCTGAACAAAATCGTTATCTTTAATAGCCTTTCTTACCTGCTCTGCTAATTTTTTTGCTTGTTCCATGTCTGTAATTCCACTGATTTCGTTAACTACAACATCTATAGGTAGTCTGTCAAACTTTCCACGATACTGTTTTTCCAATTTATCAACCCTATCCTTGAGTGCTTTAAGGGCTTTTTTAGCCTCTTCCACTTTGTTATGGGAAAGTAAAAGTAGAATTCTGTTGCCTTCAGCATACACACTAACAGCTTCTTTTATAATTTTTTGTAATTTTTGTTCTCTTATTTTCTTAGCAGTTCTTTCTCCGGAGCTTTTTATAAGGGTTTTTACGGTTTCAGGCTCTTGTTTTGTTTTATTTTCCTCTTTTCCAATCACTGCAGAAAATAGTACCGTTGCCAAAACTACAGCGCTTAGTACCTTCCTCATGGCTCACCTCCTTTATTTTTTTAATAACAAAAAAGGACACGCAGCCCTTTTGTGTTAAGTGTTTCCTCTCAGGCCTTCTAACTCTTTTTTAAGGTATTCTTCTGCTTCCTTTTTTGATACTTCTACCAATAAAACTCCTGTGTTGATAAAGAACTTTCTATCGTCCGGTAGCTTTTTAAGTATCTCAAGGCTTTTTTCTATCTGTTTTTGTATCAGCTCTTTTTTTTCCATGTTTATCTCCGTTTATTTAGAGGACTTTCCCTCTTCCTGTCCGATTTCCCTTGTTTTCTGAAGAAGTTCTTCGGTCTTTGTGTACGCTTCTACTATGGCTTCTTCCAGTGTTCTTCTTAGAGCCTGCAGTGAAGCTATCTCTTTTGCTATCTGGGTTAGAGCCTCTTCTGTGGTTAGTTCTGCAGATATTCCGGAACCGATGCTGACCACGATCCTGTCTGGGTTTTCTATTTTTGCCTCAATCTGTGCACCTGCACCGATAGGTATGAGAATATTTTTGCCTTTTCCCAGATCTCTCAGATTGTTTATTGTTTTTATCGCAGTTCTGTAAGTTGCTATGTTCTCATCAATTACTGCGATTTCAGCTCTGAGAGCTTCTATCTGGGCTATGTACCCTCTAAGCTCTCTGCTGAGTTCCTCCGTTGTAGGCTGTTTTTTTGCCTCCTTTTTAGCCATGACTAACACCTCCTTTTATTTGATTTTTAATTCTGTCCAACCTGTTGTTTGTTTTTCATCAGGTATGTATAGGACATATCTCGGTCTTATGTCTGTCTTTAACTGTTTTAGAACTCTTTCACGGACTTCTTTAATTCTCCAGAAAAACAGCAGATCTCCCTTGAAAGAGACCTCAGTCCACATACCTATCCGTAATGGTATGTCCCATTTTTTTATTCCATTTATAAGTGGCTCATAAAAAAGTGATGAGAGGTAATGTTCTTTTAGAAAACTGTGTTCTATTTTAGCAAGAGCTTCACCATAAGAGTGTGCCGCAGCTTTGAGTTTTTCAATGTGGGGACTTTTTATTTCTAAAGGAATAATGCCTTTAAATACTTCTGTTTTAAAGCCTTTAATATCTTCCCAGTTTTTGAGATCAAAGATTTCTATATATTTTTTCTGGATCTCTTTTTCTGAAAGATATACTTTTTCTGGGATTTCAAGCTGGTCTAAAACAGGATACTTACTAAAGATTATTGTTTTTACCTTGCTGGAAACTTCATTAAACTTAATATCTTTGTCCAGAAGATACTTTTTAACCCTGTTTTCTATTTCTTTGTCTTTTTTAACATAGTAGAAGATCACCGCCGAGGTTATCGCTTCCACGAAAATATTTTTAGGGAGAAAAGGTTTACCCTCTCTGTCTCTTGGAAAACCTTGCCGGTTATAAATAACAGGTGTCCAGCATACAAGTTCCATATCTCCCTCTCCCCGTCTATTTGAACGCAGCAAGAAGTTTGTCTGCTTTTTCTGCTATGTTTATATCAAATAAGGCAATTGTAGGCAGAAGCCATGATACCCTGAACCTTGCATCACCGTCTTTATTTTCTCCCCAGTAAGACAGGGTTACCCTTCCAAATCCTGATTCCTTTTCAAGATCTTTAGCACCCCTTAAAAATCTTCTTGCAACATTTGGGAGTTTTTCGTAAGGAAGGGGCTTACCTTCCTGACCCCTTTGTTTAACAAGTTCAAGAGCCGTTCCAACATTTCTAAGGGCTTCTATAAGGTTGTGGAGTTTATGTTTCTTAAAGTATGCAAGCAGAATTGAACCTGCCGGAACTCTCAGGATTTCTATATTTTTTTCCCCCTCCCTTAAGTCTCCAACAAGATAAGCCCTTCCGTGTATCATCTCTATATGGGCAAATATCTTTTTATTTTTTGGAAGTTCATGGATTATTTCTTCAACCTCAAAATAGGTCTCTTCTTCGGTGTATTTTTCTCCAACCTCTCTTTTTCCTGCTTCTGCTGTGAAGTATGTGGTCTGACCTGCTTTTTTACCCAGTATCAGATCAAACCCCCATCTTTTTAGAGATTTTAGTTTGAACTCCCTTTCTTTTTCTGGCTGTCCCAGTGTTTCAAACACAAGGGTATTAACAGCCTGCAGTTCCCTCAGCTCAATGATATTCATTACGACCGCTCCTTTTTATTTTTTTTATAGTATATATATTTACAATTTATTTCTAATAATATAATTGTCAAGTTTTTTTAGTAAAATTTGCTAAGATTTATACTGATTTGTGTCATAGGCTGAAAAATCAATAATTTGAAGAAACTCAGAAGTAAGATAAAAATCATAAAAATCAGAATTTCTGTTGTGTAAAATGCTTTAAAACTTAAAAATGAAAAAAGGAGGTAATAGTATGGCTGTAGCAGTAAATCTTAAAGGAAACCCTGTGGCTCTTGCTGGGCCAGAAATCAATGTGGGAGACAGAGCACCTGAGG
>JALVEY010000015.1 GCA_027030485.1 Persephonella sp. | reverse complement strand
CCTATTTTCCCTGCTCCCAACTCAAATATACCTGCCTGTGTTCCTTCAGGAATGTTAGCAAGGGTTAAAGGGTGTCCTATCTCGTTGTTTAGGTTTCCCGGTGTTGAGTATGTTCTAAAATACTCAGACAAAACAAAATCCAGAAGCTCTTTAGTTGTGGTTTTTCCGCTTGTTCCTGTTATGCCTACTGCAAATGATAGTTTTCTTCTTTTGTGTTTCCCAACTGTTGTAAGAGCTTCAAGGGTATTTTTGACATGTAATGAGGCTGGGTGCGGATCTTTTCTTTGTGTAAAAAAACCTAATGCACCTTTTTTAACCGCATCTTTTATAAACTGGTGTCCGTCATATCTACTTCCTTTTATCGGGACAAAAAAATCTCCTTTTTCTATCTGACGGCTGTCTATCTTAAATTTTTTTATTCTGCCGTTTTGTGATGTTTTCTTTCCAAAAAGGTTAAACAGTTCTTTAATTTCCATAAGGACTTATTTTATAATTAATCAGCTTTTTTTCAAGGATTTGAAAATTTTAAAACAGTTATAGATTTACAAAAAGGGGTTTTAGATGGATATAAACTGGTTAAATCTGATATTTATGATTCCGGCTCTGCTTTTTGCTGTTATTATACATGAGCTGGGTCACGGCATCGTTGCTTACAGGCTTGGAGACCCGACGCCTAAATTGGCAGGAAGGCTTACATTTAACCCTATTCCCCATATTGATCCTTTAGGCTCAATAATACTTCCTGCCATGCTTCTACTTCTGAAGTTTCCATTTATATTCGGGTGGGCAAAACCTATCCCTGTTAATGCATGGAATTTTAAAAAGTTAGGATACAGAAAGGGAATGGCAGTAACAGCTTTTGCAGGTCCCGGAATGAACTTCCTTTCTGCTGTTGTTTTTGGAATTTTTTACCAGATATTATCAAGTCCTCAGATACTGATAACGATTAATGAGACTTTAGGCAGGGGTTTTATAGATTCTGTTCTGACCCCTATCTTGATATTTTTAAAATACTCTGTAAGCATCAACATAATTCTTGCCATATTCAACCTTCTTCCAATTCCTCCCCTTGACGGCGGTAGAATTTTGATGAGCTTTCTCCCTCCACATCTTGAGCAGAAACTTGAACCTCTTGAGCAGTGGGGATTTTTCATTGTTATTCTTCTGATGATAGCAGGACTGTTTAAATATGTTGTACTACCCCCTTATCTATTTTTAACCTCTGTTTTGCTTGGTTATTGATTAAAGTCATTGATAAAAAAGTGATAAGTGGGAAAATTTATCATAAAATTTTGTTTGTTTTTCTGTATAATTGAGATTGAATATAAATTAAATTTAGGAAAAGAAGATGAAACTGTCGCAGGTTCCAAAAGGAAAAAAATGCAGGATAAAAAAGCTTGACTTTACTCCTGAAATGAAAAGGAGACTTCTTGAGCTTGGACTGTTTCCCGGTCAGGAGATAGAGGTTGTTCAGGATGCACCTTTTGGTGGACCTGTGAAGATAAAAATAAAAGATTACTGCCTTGCCCTGAGAAGATCGGAAGCAGATTATATTGAGGTTGAAGAAGAAAATGAGCAGTAAGGTCATAAAAGTTGCTGTTGCAGGAAATCCAAATACAGGAAAAACAACCCTTATAAATGCTATTGCAGGAACTAACTTACATGTTGGAAACTGGCCAGGGGTTACAATAGAAAAAAAAGAGGCAAAGTTCAGATACAAAGATTATGAAATACATCTGATAGACCTTCCCGGAACTTACAGCCTCAGCAACAACTCAGCTGAAGAAAAGATAGCTGTAGAATTTCTCATAAAAGAAAAGCCTGATGTTGTTATAGATGTTGTTGACTCAACAAATCTTGAAAGAAATCTTTATCTGACCGTACAACTGCTTGAGCTTGAGCTTCCTGTTGTTATAGCCCTTAACATGTGGGACGAAGCAGTAGCAAAGGGGATTGAGATTGATTATAAAAAACTTGAAAAACTGTTGTGCGTCAGGGCAGTTCCTACATCTGCTGTAAAAGGAGAAGGGATTAATCAGCTTCTTGATGCTGTAATTGAGATTTTTAACAGAAAGGAAAAACCTGTATGTGTTTTACATTTTGAGGATCCACTTGAGGAAGAGATAAAAAAAATACTGAGACAGATAGAAGAGATACAGCCGGTTCTGCTTGATCTTTACCCGAAAAGATACCTCGTTCTGTCCTTAATTGAAGGAAATGAATCATTTATTGACATTCCTGTAAATGAAAAACTCCAGCAGATAATACAGCAGTTCAGACAGAACATAAAAAAGCTGTACCACAGGGATCCTGTGACGCTTATTGTTGAGGAGAGATACTCTATAATAATAAGTATTTACGAGCAGGTTGTAAAAAAACACCCTGTAAAATCTGTTGATATAACATTTCTGCTTGATAAAGTTTTTCTCCATAAGGTTTTAGGTCTTCCTATATTTTTTGTTCTGATGTGGCTTTTATTTGAGTTTACTTTTGAGCTTTCTTCCCCTTATGTTGACTGGCTTGACTCTGTTCTTAGTTCGTTTGTTGCCCCTGCTGTATCCCAGTTTTTATCCTCAATGGGAGCTTCCGAATGGTTTAGATCCTTTGTTTCTGAAGGAATAATCGGTGGTGTTGGTTTTGTTCTGGTTTTTGTTCCTGTTCTCTTCTTCCTGTATGTTTTTATGGCTTTCCTTGAGGGTAGCGGTTATATGGCAAGGGCTGCATTTTTGATGGATCGTTTTATGTCTTTTTTAGGTCTCAGCGGAAAGTCGTTTATCCCTATGATTATAGGTTTTGGGTGTAATGTTCCGGCTGTATATGCCACAAGAACTCTTGAAAACCCAAAGGAAAAAATACTGACGGTTCTTATGATACCTTTTATGTCCTGCGGGGCAAGACTTACAGTGTACGCCTTTTTTGTGACTATATTTTTTACACAGCATAAAACGGCTGTTATTATGTTCCTTTATCTATTGGGAATAGCCGTTGCTGTTGTTGTTGCCTTTATCCTCCAGAAATTTTTCTTTAAAACAAAATCTTACCCATTTGTCCTTGAACTTCCTCCTTATAGACTTCCAACATTCAGGTTTGTAATGAAGAACGCATGGATAAAAACAAGGGCTTTTCTTTACGAGGCAGGAACATTTATACTGGCAACATCTATTGTTATATGGTTTTTACTTCATTTTCCCATAGGTGTTAAAAAGACAGAGGATTCTGTTTTCGGTCATATAAGCAAGGTTATAGCTCCTGTTTTTGAGCCTCTTGGATTTGGAAACTGGCAGGCTGCAGGAGCTTTAATGTCCGGATTTGTTGCAAAAGAGGTCGTTATAGCGACTATGGGGAATATTTATGTTGGAGATGTTATTGAAGAAGAGGAAAAGGTAAACATAAAAGAAGGGCTCATTGAGGTAGGAAAAGGGTTCGTAGATGCTAACATTCAAGCAGGTGAAAAACTTTTGTCTATTTTCGGTCTTGTAAAAACAACTGAAGAAGAGGAGGAAAAACCGGACACATCTCTTATGGAGGCTGTAAGAAACGCCTTTACACCATTAACAGCATTCTCTTTTCTTGTTTTTCTTCTCCTTTACACGCCCTGTATGGCAACAGTTTTTGCCATAAAGCAGGAACTCAACAGCTGGAAGTGGACAGGTGTTTCTATAGGTCTTAGTTTTAGCTCTGCATGGATTGTTACATTTTTGGTTTACAATATCGGGAAAATATTCTTAGTCTGATCATCTCAAATTAAATCAATTAAGTAATGCATTTTCAAATTTACCTCCATAGATTTATTTATATACAGAAGAAAACAACAATGGAGGTGTTTTTATGGAATTTCTTGCCCAGCTGCATCCGCCTGTAGTTCATTTCGCAGTAGCATTAATAATTATAGGTGTCATTTTTGATATACTTGGCTTTATCTTCAGGAATGACAGCCTCAAACATGCAGGGTTCTGGACTATTATTGTGGGTGCTGTTGCTGTATGGGGTGCTGCCATCACAGGACATCAGGCAGAGGAATTGGTGGAAGAGGCTGTTAAGGGTACTGGAGCTTACCAGCTCCTTGAGCAGCATGAGGAATTTGGAGAGATACTTCCGTGGATTGCTTCAGTGCTTGGTTTATTCAGACTGTTCTTACACTTTAAAAAGCATAACCTTCTTTTTGGTCTTTATCTGATAGCCGGAATAGTTGTTGCAGGTATGATAGGTTTTCAGGGAAGAATAGGAGGAAAACTTGTTTATGAATACGGTGTAGGTGTAAAAACATTCCAGCAGCAGATAGAAAAGGGACATTACTACCATGAGGAAGATGAGGACTGAATGGACAGTTCTATAAAGAAAGGTGTAGGTTTTGGACTTACATCAGGTGTAATAACAACTCTTGGTATGTTGATCGGATTATCTACAGTATCTGAATCAAAGACAGTTGTGCTGGGAGGTATACTGTCTATAGCCATTGCAGATGCAGCTTCTGATGCGATGGGAATGCATATATCTGAAGAATCACACGAAAGAGCAGAATCAAAACATATATGGCAGGCGACAATATCAATTTATCTCAAAATTTATTTTTGCTGCAACCTTTTTAATTCCTATCTTAACACTGGATTTAGACAAAGCAGTAATTGTGGGTCTTATATGGGGATTTTTCCTGATTGGTATATTTAGTTATAAAATAGCAAAAGACAGAAATGAAAATCCTTTTACAGCAGTAGCCGAGCATACTACGATAGCTGTTATTGTGTTAGCTGTTATACATTTTACAGGAAATCTAATAAAAAGTTTTACTAAATGAAAAGCAGGGGAACTACCTTGAAATTATGTTTTCATTCTCATATATTAATGATTATCAAAGTTATAGCAATATAATAAAATAAAAGGAGTGGCGAGATGAACAGACTTTCCCAGCTTGCAGTAAATGAAGAGGGTTTTATTTTTGACCCATTAACAGGGGAGAGTTTCACGGTTAATCAGACAGGATTGTTAATACTCAAAGATTTAAAGGAAGGAAAATCTCAGGAAGAAATAATAAAAGACATTACCGAAAATTTTGAGGTTTCACAAGAAGAGGCTGAAAGGGATCTGATTGATTTTATTGAGAAACTCAGAAGCTACAGGC
>JALVEY010000014.1 GCA_027030485.1 Persephonella sp. | reverse complement strand
GGCAAGACTTATTATGTTGTCAAATATTTGATAGAGTTTCAATTCCTTATAGGCACTCTAAAACCCATCCAATCCATCTCTTATTCTATTGTCAAGAAACCATTGATAAATCTAACTTATCTTAAATATAAAAAAAACGGCAATCTCTGTCAAATTAAATTAATTTCCCGTCAACCTCCAATCCTGTAAAAATCCCTGGGGATCGCCAAACTGTTGACATTCACAGTCAAAACCGAAAAATCAGTCAATTTTTCTGTGAGATTTTGTCTCAACTACACCTTTAAAATCTATGATTGACAGACTAAGATTTTGAAACTTATCTGATTTTTAGAGTTGAAAGGGCTATTATCGCAAGCAAAATAGATATTATCCATACTCTTGTGACTATTTTTGGCTCTTCTATACCTTTTTTTTCAAAATGATGGTGGAGAGGTGCCATCAGGAAAAGCCTTTTTCCTGTTATCTTAAAATAAGTTATCTGAAGTATGACCGAAAGTGTTTCTACAACAAATATTCCTCCCACTATTGCGAGAACGATTTCCTGTTTTGTGATTATAGCAACAGTTCCCAGTACAGCACCTATTGAGAGTGATCCAGCATCTCCCATAAAAACTTCAGCAGGAAATGAGTTAAACCATAAAAAACCAAGACCAGCTCCCAGTAATGCCATCATGAAAACTGTAAGTTCCCCACTCCCTGCTATATGAGGAAGATGTAAATATTCTGCGAGTTTGGAATGACCGGCTACATAAGCAAAAAATGCAAAAGAGGCTATCGCGATAAGAGAAGGACCTATAGCAAGTCCGTCAAGACCATCTGTAAGGTTTACTGCATTTGATGTGCCGACAATAATAAAAACCATAAAAAGAATGTAAAAAACTCCCAGATCAATATGAACATTTTTTAAAAAAGGCATATAAAGAACAGAGTTAAAATCAGGATAGAGATGCAAGAGTATTGCCACAAAAAATGCTAATAATATTTGAATAACAAATTTCGTTTTTGACGAAATTCCTCTTTTAGTCTTTACCTTTTTGTAATCATCCCAACCCCCAAGAATGGCGAATGAAAGCATACTAAAAACAGTGATCCACACATAAAAATTATCAAGCCTGCACCACATCAAAGCAGATATCAAAACGGAAAGAATAATAAGTACACCTCCCATCGTTGGTGTATGTTTTTTTAGCTCATGGCCGTTAGGCAAATACTCTCTGACATAACCCCCTTCCTTTTCCTGAAAAAGTTTTAGTTTTGATATTATGTATGGACCAATAATCAAAGATATAAAAAATGACGTAATTAAGGCATAAAAACCTCTAAAAGTTATGTATTTGAAAAGGTTTATATCAAAATACTGGTATAATAAGTGATAAAGCATCAGCCTACCTGTTTGGTGAGAATAATCTGTCTAATATTATCGCCGATGCATTTCTAACCGACAGATGGTTGTAATCTCCTGCCCCTAAAATTGGCTCAAGAATGTAATCACAGCTTTGGACGAGTTCTTCAGGCATGCCCCAACCTGTTCCTAAAAGTATTAAATATGTATTATTCCTTTTTCGTATAATCTCGGACATCTCTTTATACGAAACCGTTTGTGGATATTTTTTTGCAGAGGTTGCTATAAGTTTTGGAGTTTTTCCCGTTTCTTCCTTTATTTTTTCAATAGCTTCTGTGATAGATGAAACAAGCCTTACAAGTTTTGCAGCCTCTGATCTTCTTGGATTGAATTTTGATCCAAACCCTTCAGTCCAGTACTTTATCTGCTCTGATATAACAAACTGCTGGGCTTCAAGGGGCTGGACAATAAAATAACCTCCAAGTTCATAAGTTCTTGCAGGTCTTGCTACATCATGAAAATCAAGTGTTGTAAAAGATGTAACCACCCATTTTTTATCTTTGTTTACTGCAGGATAATGTACAACAGATATGAAAACATGACTGTTTTCCATCTACTGGTTGTACCTCACATATTTTGTTGTTCCATCTGCAAAATCAATTTTCAAAGGGAAAAACTTTATAATAAGCCGGTCAAGAGGAAGTTCTTTGACTTTTTTGTGTTTATCATTTTTTCTGTCGTACTCAATTTCTACATTCATTTTTACTTCTTCACCTGGATGTATGGTTGTTCCCTTAAAAAAGTTAAGAGCTTTGTTAACATTTATAATTTTTTTCATAAGCTCATCACCGCTTTGGTCATAAATAACAACCTTGCCTCTTATATTGTTTATCTCTTTGCCTGTGTTATTTTTAAAGATCATTTTTAGCACAATCTGGTCCGATCTATTCCACAGACTTTCTTTTAGTTTAGCAGGACTGAATTTTTTTGATAAAACTTTATAGGAAATTAACTTCTGATCTTTATTTACCACCAATACTTCTTCAGATGCAGAAACAACTCCTACTTCTTTTTGTTTCTTTTCAATTTTATTTAATCTTTCCTCTAATTGTTTTACTTTCTGTTCAAGTTTATTTAATCTCTCCTCAATGGTTTGCCCAAACGAAATTCCAAATATAAACAATACAAAAGCTGTAATAATAACCTTCATTCTTCACCTCACTTTTTTTGTGTTTGCTGTGTTTCAGGTAGGTCACTGATAACAGATGAGCTTTTAACAGACTTATGGTGTATAAAAGAAAGCACAAGAACCAGAAACATAAATATACCGCCAAGCCAGTAAGTTATTTTGGTAAGTATATTTGAAGCTCCTGCTCCTAATACAGCTGCTGCAGCACCTGATCCAAATATAGCCCCTATCTCTGCACCTTTAGTTTTTTGCATAAGAACTATTATTATTAACAGAACAGCGTCTATTATTAGCAGGATAGATAGCACGGTAAACAGAATGTCCATCTTAAACCTCCATAACCTCAGTTATTATTTTGTAAAACTTTTCAGGGTCAAGGCTTGCTGTTCCTACAAGAAAACCATCAATATTAGGTTCTTTTGTAAGATCCCTTGCATTTTTTTCATTAACGCTTCCGCCGTAAAGTATCCTTGTTTTTTGATCGTTTCCTTTTGATATTTCATTTATTAATGATCTTATAAATCTGTGAACTTCCTGAGCCTGCTGTGGTGTTGCATTTACTCCTGTCCCTATAGCCCAGACAGGTTCATATGCTATGTCTATATAAACCATATCTTTTTCCACACCTGCAAGTCCATTTCTTATCTGCCTTTCAACAACAGAGAGGGTTTTCCCCTGCTCTCTTTCTTCTATTGTTTCCCCTACACACAGTATCGGTCTTATCCCGTGTTCAACAGCAGAAACAACCTTTTTATTTATCAGGTCATCCCTTTCACCGAATATATGCCTTCTTTCAGAATGACCAAGTATTACATAATCAACCTCAAGCTCTGCAAGCATAAGGGGTGAAATCTCCCCTGTAAAAGCTCCTTTTTCCATATAATACATATTCTGCGCACCAAGTTTGACATTATACTCTCCTTCCTTCTTTGCAGCGTCAAGCCTTATAGAAGCTGAGGATAGAGCTGTAAAAGAAGGAGCTATCATTATCTCTATCTTCATCAGATCTTTTACAGAGGGGAGAAAAAGATCAAGATATTCAAGGGTGTCCCCGACAGTTTTATTCATTTTCCAGTTTGCAGCTACAAGATAGCTCATTTTTCTTCCTCTAAATGTCTTATCTCTTTTTTGACAATATTTTCATTTTCGTCAAGTTCGTAAACAATAGGTGTTCCTGTTGGGATCTCAACCTTTATTATTTCATCAGGAGAAAGCTTTTCCAGATACATAACTATTGATCTTAAAGAGTTTCCATGGGCAACAACAAGAACATCTCTCCCGTCTTTTATATCTCCCATTATTGCCCTTTCAAGAAAAGGTATGGTTCTTTCTGCAGTGTCTTTTAATGATTCACCTTCAGGGGGAGGTATGTCGTAGCTCCTTCTCCACAGATGAACGATCTCTTTGCCCCATTTTTCCCTTGCCCTGTCCTTGTTAAGACCCTGAAGTGCCCCGTAATGTCTTTCGTTAAGAGCCTGATCTTTTATAACAGGTATTAACAGCCCTATGGTCTCAAGGATTATTCTGAGTGTTTCCTGAGCCCTTGTGAGCATTGATGTGTAAGCAACATCAAACCTTATGTCTTTAAGTAGTTCTCCGGCCTTGTAAGCCTCTTCTTTTCCTTTTTCTGTCAGGGGAACATCTATCCACCCTGTAAACCTGTTTTGTAGGTTCCATATGGATTGTCCATGTCTGACAAGAACAAGTTTAGGCATTGATAAACTCTCCTTCATCTTGTTTATTATTTATTTTATCATCAAATTCCTTTATTAATTTTTCCATTGGTATCAGTCCAAATGGAATTACAGAGAAGAAAAGCATTTTGAAAATAAAACCTTTATCAAATTTATACTCTCTGTATGTGATGTAGAGGACATATAAAAATGCAAGCCATAATGTCCCGTGTATAGAGCCTAAAATCCCTGTGGCTATCTTATACCCCCAGATGTACTTAAGGGGCATACCGATAAAAACAAGAACTATAAGAGATATTCCTTCAATAAAAGATATTAAAGCAAGTTTTTTCATTGTTTTCTCCTTAATCACAGAATTTTTCAAGTAAAAAATTTACCTCAGATGTGTAGACTTTTTTATCAGGATTATCATAAACTATGAGAGGTTTTTCTACAGTTTCGCCTCCGGGATTTCCCCCTTTTATACCCTCTATCAAGACATGGGTTGCATTTTCTTTCAGGGAAGGGTGAATAAATCTATATCTTTTAGGCTGAATATTCCTGTCTTTCAAAAGTAATAAAACCTCAGACAGCCTTCCCACAGGAAATATCAGAAACAGCCTTCCTTTATTCTTCAGAAGATATGAAGAAACTTTAATGAAATCCTTTATGTTTCCCTGTATCTCATACCTTGCAATATTTCTCTCTGTAGGCTGAACCTCTTTTTCAGGAATATGGTATGGAGGATTAAAAACCACATAATCAAATGTTTCAGGCCTGAATATCCTTTTTATTTCCCTTATATCTCCGTTGAAAAGCTGGGCTTTAACATTGTTCAGCTGAAGATTTCTCCATGCCTGAGAAAAAAGGCTTTCCTGAATCTCAATACCGAAAAGTTTTAATTTTTTGTATTTAAGGGATAATAAAATTAAAATTATCCCTGAGCCTGTTCCAAGATCAATCAGATTGGCATCTTTGTCAGGAACATTTACAAAAGATGCAAGGAGAATACTGTCTATATTAAATCTGTAGCCTTTTTTACTCTGGATAATATTAATCCTACCCCTTAAAAAAGGGGTAAGAACCTCGTCATCTTTTAGCCTTATTTCCATTTACCTGACTTTTACACCTGCAAGTTCAAGGAGGACTTCAGCCCTTTCTTTCAATCTCTCAAAATTCTCAATTTCTTCAAGAGATAAAGTCTCCTTTTGTTCTAACTTTGCCACAGCTTCTTCAAGAGTTCTCTTTTCCTGCTCAACATTTATCTCACCGAACTCAAAAGCCTCCTCAACCAGAACTATTACCCTATCTCCTCTAACATCAATCGTTCCGTATGTTACAGCAAGTTCTACAGGTTCTTCCTCAGGTCTTTCTATTCTGAGCTTGCCAGGAACTACATTCGTCAAAAGAAGCATATGATTTTCAAGAATTCCGATCTCACCGTCAGATGTATTTATAACAGTCTGTTCAACTTCCCCTTGAAAAACTATTCCCTTAGGGGTGACAACCTCAAGTTGATACATTCCTTGCCTCCTGTTAATTCTTTCAATAATTTAGTTTACAATAAAATGAAATAAATTTCAGGGGGTGGAATTATGAAGGTAGGAGTTCTTCTTTCAGGTTGTGGAGTTTTTGACGGAGCAGAGATACATGAAGCAACCTTAACCCTTTATTTTCTTGACAGGGAAGGTGTACAGATCGTATGCATGGCTCCAAACATTCCACAAAAAGAGGTGATCAATCATCTAAATGGTGAAAAGATGGATGAAACACGAAATGTTCTTGTTGAGGCAGCAAGGATAGCAAGGGGAGATATAAAAGATATAAACGAGGTTTCTGCAGACGATATAGATGCTCTTATTATGCCAGGAGGATACGGTGTTGCAAAAAACTTCTCCACATTCCTTGAAAAAGGTGCTGAGGCTGATGTTATTCCAGAGGTAAAGAGACTTCTTGTTGAGATGTTTGAAAAAGGAAAGCCTATAGGCGCTGTGTGTATATCTCCTGTAATAGTGGCTGCAGCTTTAAGGGAAGCAAAGGTTAAACTTACAATCGGAAGTGATGAGCAGGTAGCAAAAGCTATTGAGGCTATGGGTCAACAACATCTTGTATGTCCTGTTTCTGAGGCTCTTGTTGATGAAGAGCACAAGATAGTATCAACCCCTGCTTATATGGAAGGAAAAACGATAAAAGATGTTGCAGAAGGAATAGAAAAGCTTGTAAAAGAAGTTCTCAGGCTTGCAGGTAAGTAAATTGCTTTTAAAGGAATCCCAGATAAAACAGCTAATAAAAATAGGTTCTATCAGTATTGAACCTTTTGATGTGGAGTTTCAGCTCCACGGCTCTTATATTAATTTAAGACTTTCAGACAGATTTTACAGGTATCCTGAAGATCTCCGACCTGAGGTTCAGATCCTTGATCCTGAAAACCCTTATTTCAATATTCTTGAAAGGGATTACATTTCAGATAAGGGTATCGTTTTAGAACCGGGAAGATTTTACATTTTTGAAACCCTTGAGTATATCTCCATACCTGAAAATATTTCTATCTTTTTACAACCTAAGCTTAGATTATCAAGATTAGGTATAAACCTGTTAAATTCTGGATGGATTGGATACGGATATGAAGGAAACCTAACTCTGTGTGTCCACAATGTTAATGCGTATCCTGTAAGGATTTTTAAAGATATGTCGATTGTTCATATTTTTTTGTCAAAATCAGAGCTTTAGGAGGTAATGGTTGAAAGAGATTAATGTGGGGATAGTTGGCTACGGTGTTGTTGGAAACGGCGTAGCAAAAATTCTTGAGGAAAAGAAGAATTTTTTAACAAAAAAAACAGGTATTCAAATAAATTTAAAAAAAGTCTTCACAAGAAATTGGAACAAAAGCTTTCCATACCCTCTTTCTGAAGAAAAAAAAGCTTTTTCTTTGAATGAATTGCTTGAAGACGGGGATATTCACATAATAGTTGAGCTTACAGGAGGAGTAGATTTTCCTTACGATCTTATGCTTAAAAGTATAAAAAGTGGAAAACATATAGTCACAGCAAATAAAGCCCTTCTTGCAGAAAAGGGTAAAGATATTTTTATTGAAGCTGAAAAGAAAGGAATAAGGATAGGTTTTGAGGCTGCTGTTGCTGGAGGAATACCTATTATTAGATCTCTGAGAGAAGGTTTGAT
The DNA here is from genome assembly GCA_027030485.1 of Persephonella sp. Classification (GTDB taxonomy): domain Bacteria; phylum Aquificota; class Aquificia; order Aquificales; family Hydrogenothermaceae; genus Persephonella_A. The sequence goes on along the minus strand of JALVEY010000014.1, from coordinate 35,436 downwards.
CGCTAATAAAGTCAATAAGATATACGGCATTCTAAACGGAACAACAAATTATATTTTGACTAAGATGTTTAAGGAAGGAAAAAGTTTTGATTCTGTATTAAAAGAAGCTCAGGATTTAGGCTATGCAGAGGCAGACCCAACCCTTGATATTAACGGTACAGATGCTGCCCATAAAATAACAATTCTTGCATCCCTTTCTTACGGTGGGTTTATAGATTTTTCCGGAGTTTACACAGAGGGTATAGAAAGTATTAATAGTTTAGATATAGATTTAGGTAAAGAGTTAGGATACACTTTAAAACTTCTTGCTATAGCAAAGATACATAATGGAGAAGTTGAGGTTAGAGTTCACCCTACGTTTTTACCTTCGGATCATCCCTTATCAAAAGTGGAAGGTGTTTACAATGCTGTTATGGTTGAGGGAGATTCTGTGGGGGAAACAATGTTTTACGGTAAAGGAGCAGGAAGTTTACCTACAGCAAGTGCAGTTGTTAGCGATATAGTTGATATTGGAAAAAGTATCGCTCTTGGTGTAGGCAGGGAAATAGAAGTAACATCAATGAATTGGGAACATAAAGATTTATCCCTTACAAAAACATCAGATTTTTACACAAGATATTACCTCAGGTTTACAGTTCCTGACATAACAGGAATACTTGCTAAGGTTTCCACAGTTTTTGCAAAGTATAACATAAGTATAGCAGCCGTCATACAAAAAGAAAAAGTACTTTCTTTTGCAAGAAAAACTAAAGAAAAAGTTGTTCCACTTGTGATCCTAACACACACCGCATCAGAGAACAATATTCAAAAAGCAATTAAAGAGATTGAAGAACAAAAAATTACCGTAGAAAAAACTGCTCTCATCAGAGTAGAAGACGAGGAAAAATGAGTATAAAAAGGATTGAAAAATTCAGAAGAGAAATAGGACTTTTTCTGGCTCCTATCCTTTCAATTCTAATTTATATTGCTCCTTTAGACCTTCCCAGAGATGCTCACATAGTTTTTTCAATTATGGTATTCTGTATCATTTTTTGGTTAACAGAGGTTGTTCCACTTTCAATAACAGCTCTCTTAGGGGTCTCAATTGCTGTTGTTTTTGGAGTTGTTGGTGTAAAAGATGCTTTTCTGAGCCTTGGTCATCCTGTTATCCTTCTTTTTATAGGTAGTTTTCTTATAGCACAAGCAATGACAAAGCATGGACTGGACAGAAGGTTTGCTTTAAATCTTCTTTCCAAAGATTTTTTCCTAAAAAGTCCCATCAGGCTTATAGCAGGTTTTTCAATTATTTCCTTTTTGCTTTCTATGTGGGTTAGTAATACGGCAACAACAGCGATGCTTCTCCCTCTTATCTTAGGTATTATTCATATGTTCAAAAACAAAGGAATTGGAGAAACTGGAAAGTTTGCTACTTTTGTTTTACTTTCTGTCGCATATGCTGCCTCTATTGGTGGAGCAACAACACTTATAGGAACGCCTACAAACCTTATTGGAGCAGGTTTTTTAAAAGATGAAGGCTATGATGTGGACTTTTTAAGTTGGTTTTTGCTTGCTGCACCAATAACATTTTTTTCATACTTATTTATGCTACTTTATATTAAATTCCACATAAGAAATTTCAATATAGATTACAAAAAAATAAAAAGTCTTATTAAGGAAGAAAAGAAGAAATTACCCAGGATTTCCATAGCAGAGAGAAATACAATATTCGTTTTTTTTCTTGCGGCTTTCCTATGGACTTTGCCTGGTCTTGCAAACCTTCTTGGAAACAAAGAACTGTACAAATTTTTAAAAACCCATATCCCTGAGGCTATAGTCGCCTTGATAGCAGGAATACTTTTGTTTTTACTTCCTTCAAAGAAGGGAGAGGGAACCCTGACAGCAAAAGACCTTAAAGAACTTGATTGGGATACTATACTTTTATTTGGTGGAGGTATTGCTTTAGGTAAGCTTATTATAAAAACAGGGCTTGCTGAATACATAGGGAAACATGTGGCAGGTATTATATCCCCTGAATTTATTGTGCTATTTATATTTATTCTTGTTATATCAATGGTGTTTTTAACTGAAATTAGCTCAAACACAGCAACTGTGCTTACATTTGCCCCAATCCTTATTGGAATTTTAAAACAACTGAATGTAGAGATCTTTTACCCTGTTTTTGGTATTATAATTGCCGCAAGTTTTGCCTTTATGCTTCCGATAGCCACACCACCAAATGCAATAATTTATGGAAGTAGGTATGTCCCCATAAGTAGAATGGTTAAGGTTGGATTTTTTATGAATATTATAGGTTCAATTATAATAACCATTTTCGTACTAATCTATATGAAGTGAGGTGAATGGATGGAAACAAAGTGGGAGTTTTCTGCAGGCGGTGTAGTTTATACAAAGAATGAAAAAGGAGAAATTGAGATCCTTTTGATTAGAGTAAAAAACAGATGGAGCTTTCCTAAAGGAAATATTGAAAGAGGAGAACCTAAGGACAAAGCAGCTTTAAGGGAGGTAAAGGAAGAAACGGGGGTTGATGCGGAGATAGTAGATTACTTAGGAGAGGTAGATTACTGGTACAGTATGAATCTTTACAGAATTCATAAATTTGTTTATTATTACCTTATGAGATACAAAGGGGGTCAGATTACACCCCAAAAAGAAGAGATAGATGAAGCAAAATTTTTTCCTATAAATGAAGTTCAAAACATTTTAACTTATCCAACAGATAAAAAAATATTCGAAAAGGCTTTAAAAAAATTAGAAGCTCTTAAGGAGTTATAATGTCTTATATTCTTGCCAAAGTATTTTTTTCTGTCGTAAAAAATTTAGACAGAGATAAAAACCTGAAATTTGGGGAGAATTTAGGTTCTTTATTTTGGAATATAGGATATAGAAGAAAAGTTATTTTAAAAAATCTTGATATAGCCTTTCCTGATAAACCACTTAACTGGAAATTAGATATAGGGAAAAAATCCCTTCAAAATATTGGAAGAATATTAACTGAGTTTCCAAAAATACCTGATTATGTCAAGACTGGATATATCAACGAAATTTTTCAGATAGTAAAAGGAAAAGAACTTTTACAGAACAGGAATAAGGGAAAAATACTTATATCTGCTCATATTGGAAATTGGGAGGTTGGAGGAGCAGGGCTTGCATATAATTTCGAAGGTATTGTTGACCTTGCTTATAGAATGGGAAATAAAAAGCTTAATGATTACATTACACATATCAGACAGTCCTCTGGAATAAAAATAGTGTTTCATGATCAGCCTTTAAAAGATTTTATTAGAGCATTAAAAGAAGGAAAAATTATTACATTTTTGGCTGATCAAAACACTCTTGCTCATCGGGGGGTTTTTGTAGATTTTTTTGGACTTAAAGCTTCTACCGTTACCTTTCCAGCTAAACTTTCTCTGAAATATAATGTAGATGTTCTTTTTGCTTATTCTTACTTTGATAAAGAAACAAAGAAATATTATTGTGAAATAGAAAAAATAGACTTTATACCTTCAGGAAATTACGATGAGGATCTAATTAATTTGACTCAAACTTATACCAAAAAAATAGAAAATGCGGTCAGAAAACATCCAGATCAATACTTGTGGGCACATAAAAGATGGAAGACAAGACCTGAAGGAGAACCTGAAAATATTTATTGAAATGCAGACTGATACCTATACGGTTTACCATTTTCCTTTATAATTCCTATTAAACAGTAAGTTTTATAACCACAAAACAGAATATTTCCTTCTAATCCTTCTACAATTGTGTAATGGTAATCCCCTTTGTTAACGACCTTAGTAAGATTAATTCCTACCGAGTGTACAATCTGACACAGATCTGGTAATTTTTCTGAAAAATCAGGGTTATCCCCAATTACACGGATAATTTCACCACTTTCGGAATATAAAACAACCGTATCAAAATCAAACCCTAAACTCTCAAGCTTTAAGATAAGATCTTCCCCCTCCATTCTAACCCCCCGTTATTAATAACTAATTATTAAATTTAACCTGATTTGAAGAAAAAGGCAAGAGGATAAAGATATTAGCTTTATATCTTTGGTATAATTATTCAAAAAAAGTGCGAGGAGAAAATGAAAACGGAAAGATCTAAAGAGTTGTTTAAAGAAGCTCAAAGATACCTTGTTGGAGGAGTTAATTCTCCTGTTAGAGCATTTAAAGCTCTTGGCATGGAACCATTATTTATTGAAAAAGGAAAAGGCAGTAGAGTTTGGGATGCTGATGGAAATGAGTTTATAGATTATGTTCTCTCATGGGGACCTTTAATTCTGGGACATGCCCATGATCAGATAATAAATGCTATAAAACAGGTGTCAAACTATGGAACAAGTTTTGGAGCTCCAACAGAATTAGAAATACAGATGGCAAAAGCCGTTGTTGATGCTGTCCCATCGGTTGAGATGGTCAGGTTTGTTAACTCTGGAACAGAAGCAACAATGTCTGCTATCAGGCTTGCAAGGGGATACACAGGAAAGAAAAAAATAATCAAGTTTGATGGTTGCTATCATGGGCATGGGGATTCACTGCTTGTTTCTGCAGGATCAGGGGTGGCTACACTTGGTATCCCCGGAACACCAGGAATACCGGAAGAGCTTGCACAGCTCACAATAGTTCTTCCTTACAACGATATAGATGCTGTTGAGGAGGCATTCAAAAAACATGGTGATGATATAGCTTGCGTTATTCTTGAACCTGTCGCAGGGAACATGGGAGTTGTTGCCCCTTCCAGAGAATACCACCAGAAACTGAGGGATATAACAAAGCAGTACGGAGCTCTCCTGATCTGGGACGAGGTAATGACAGGCTTCAGGCTTGCCCTTGGAGGAGCACAGGAGCTTTATGGAATAGATCCTGATCTGACAACAATGGGTAAGGTAATAGGGGCAGGGCTTCCAGTTGGAGCTTACGGAGGAAAGAGAGAAATAATGCTTCATGTTGCACCTGAAGGACCTGTTTATCAGGCAGGAACTCTATCAGGTAATCCCCTTGCCATGGCAGCAGGATTAAGACAGCTCCAGATATTAAAAGAAAAAAATCCTTATCAAGAACTTGATAATAAAGGGAAAAAGCTGGAAGATGGCTTTAAGCAGCTTATTGATAAATATGGAATAAAAGCCACAGTAAACAGGGTCGGCTCTATGATTACAATGTTTTTCACAGACAAAGAGGTGAAAAACTTTAATGACGCAAAATCGTCTGATCTTGAACTTTTTAACAGATTTTATAGATTAATGCTTGAAAAGGGTGTATATCTTGCCCCGTCCCAGTTTGAGGCATCTTTCCTGAGTACTGCCCACAGTGATGAGGATATAAACAAAACCATAAACGCTGTGGAAGATACGTTTAAACAGCTGTAGGAGGAAAAATGGGAAAGTCTCCGGTGCAGGAAACTATTGACAGCTGGATTGAAGGCTGGAACAGTCATGATCTTGAGAAAATTATGGACAGCTATGCTGAAACAGCAGAGCTTTATGATCCAAAAATAAAAGAGATATATCCCGATAGATTAACTATAACAGGAAAGGAAAACATAAAAAATTATTTTAAGGTTGTTCTAAAAATATTCCCAGAGCTAAAAATAAAACCAAGAGGATTATGGATAAAAGGAGACGAGGCTCTTTTGGAATACTACATATACACAAATGAAGACTCAAAGGCAGATGTAATATCAAAATTTTATATAAATAAGAACAAAAAAATACAGGGGCATTTTGTTTATTATGGATTATCTTATAAGGAAATAAAGGAGGAAGAAAAAACTTAATGAAATGCCCAAACTGCGGATCTCTTAATGATAAGGTTGTTGATACAAGACAGTCAAAAGATGGGTCTGTGATCAGAAGAAGGCGTGAATGCCTTGACTGCGGATTTAGGTTTACAACTTATGAAAGATACGAAGAAGAAAAGATTATCGTTAAGAAAAAAAACGGCACAACTGAACCTTTCAACAAAGACAAAATAATTAGAGGAATAAGGCTTGCCTCAAAAAACAGACCTGTATCTGAAAAACAGATGGTTGATATAGCCGATGAGATAGAAAAGTATCTTCTTGAGGAAGGAAAACTTGTTGTTGACAGTACAGAGATAGGTGATCTTGTACAGGAGAGGTTAAAGAAAATAGATCCTGTTGCATACCTCAGATTTAGATCTGTTTACAATGAGTTTCAGGATATAAAAGACTTTGAAAAAGCCCTAAAAGAGATAGAAGAAAAAGAGGAGGAATAATCCTCACCCGTATTTTTCAAGTATTTTGTATATCTGGTTTAGTTTTTCTTCTATTATCTTTTCAACTTTTTTCTTTTCTTCTTCAGGAAGTTTTTTGTATACTGATGAGACCTTCCTGTTTAGATCTTTAAAGGTTTCCTTAAATGGATTTTTAATCCTTTTTTTTGCCTCTTCTCCTAATATCTCCCTGACCTTTGCCTCTACCTCTTTTTTGCTCAGATCATACTTTATGATCTGTTTTATAAGCTGTTCCATTTTTTCAGGATAGTTCCTGAGCTTGTTTACCTCAATGGCTAATGAGTAAGACCAGCCGTGTTTTTTTATGGCATCTTTTATCTGGGGAGCAACATTAATAATTTTTAATCTTTCTATAAATGTTCTCAGATTTGTTCCTGAAAGCTTCTGTAATGTCTTTTCTATTATCTGTCCCTCTCTTCTTTCCTCTGGGGTAAGCTCTTTTATATTTCCTGAAATGTAGTTAAATATCTTTCTTGCTGTTTTTATCACATCATCTCTATCTTTTTTTAGTATAAAAGAGAGATAATCAAGATGGGACATTAGTTTGTCGTAATCATTCAGATCTTCCCTCTGGGCATTTTCTGATATCATAAGTGCAAGGGCGGTCTCTTCGTCAACATCAAGAACAACAGCAGGGATTTTGTCCCTTTTTAGATACTCAAATGCTTTTATCCTGATGTATCCTATTATCCTCTCGTAGCTTCCATCTTCAAGCTTTCTAACAACTATAGGTTGAGCAAGACCGTACTCTTTGATATTTTCTGCAAGGGCTACGATCCTTTCAGGGCTGACATAACTTCTGTCATGGAACTTAGGACTTTTAATTTTTGAGATATCTATTTCCTTAGGCTCAACTTCTTGTATTTTTTGAATTGTTTCTTTTATTTTCTCTGTTTTTTTAATATCAAGTATGTCCTCAAAAATTCCTAAATCCATAACATCCTCCTTATACTGTTAATTCGGATAGAATTAGCGTTCTTCTGATTATCTCATCTGTTATTTTTTCAACGGTATAAATAATATCCTTCTGTCCCTTTTTTTCTTTTTCAATATAATCTCTTATTGATATTCTTTTTCCTGCCGCTTCAGCCCACGCAATTCTATCGTTTATAGGATCAAAGAAAAGATCCTCTGATGCTATTTTTATAAAATCATATCTACCTAATATCTGTGGGATAGTCTGCTTTAAAGATGCAAGAACATCTTTATGTTCCTTTAGTCTTGGTTTATAAGCAACAGGTATAAATCCTAAAATAGATAAATCAAGTCTGAAAGTCATTACAGCCTGTATGACTGTCTGGAGTGTTCCCACAAGACCTGTGGAATCAACAAATGTAAGCCTTGTAGGTATAAGTATGTAATCGCTGGATGCAATAGTTCCAACGGTCAATGCACCTGAATCAGCAGGAGAATCAATAAATATCATGTCATACTCCTCTGCAAGACCTTTTTTCCCAAACCCTCCTTTTAAAAAGTTTAAAAGAACAAGCTCTTTTCCCATTCTTCCACTTTCTGCCTCTTCCCTTAAACCTTGATTTGCAGGTATGAGGTCAAGGTTTTCTTTAACATTGATAGGTTTTAAATCTTTCCCATTAAAAATATTTGTAATATCATGCTCTGTATCCGAAAACTCAGAAAGCCTGTTGAAACCAAAAAGCATTGTCTGTGTTCCTTGAGGATCGTAATCAACCACAAGTACCCTGTATCCTCTTCTTGAAAACTCATTGGATAGAGCATTTGTAATACTGCTCTTTCCTGCACCACCCTTCTGGTTCACAAGACCTATTATTTTTCCCATTCCTGTTCTCCTTAAAATTATTGTCTTAAAAGTCATTCGTAAAAAAAACTTTTTTCTTTAATCTAAGACAAATTACTGTCTTAAAAGTAAAAAATGCCAAATCAAAAAAAAAAGATTATAATTATTTTAAATTTTAATAATTCTGGAGGGAGTTATGAACATAGCTGTTATCAGTTTTGACCAGGATTTAATCAAAACCCTTGCTAAAAAGCTTCCAGACAACGAAGTAAAAGGTTATACAGACAGTTTAAGTCTTCTCAGAGAGATAACTTTTTTTGATCCTGAAGTTATTGTTTATGATGCTACAGGTGGAGAAATAGCTCTTAATGCCCTTGAATTTTTTCTTTCAAGGGATCAGGTAAAAGGTAAAACGGTAAAAGTTCTGGTATCAAAAGAAAATCCTATCGATCAGGAAAGTTTGTCCCAGTTTTCAAATCTTGATTTTTACTACAAGGAAACGGAAATAGACAAGCTTGTGGATGATATTTCAAAATCAAAAACAGAAATGAAAGCCAGTGTGCAGGAAGAGACTACCTCAATTGAATCATTTGAGGAAACCTATCAACCTCCTGCAGATATGGACGCTTTACTGGGAGAAACTACCTCCCCAGAATCAACAGAAGAAATTGATCTCTCTATGGAGACAGAAAGTCTGGAAGATGTTTCTGAACTGCTGAAGGAGATAGAAAAACCTAAACAGGTAGGATCTGATATAGAGGAACAAAAGATAGAACAAATTGAATCTAAGGAAATAAAAGAAACTGTTAAACCTGAAGAAAACACTGGTATGTTAAAGATCACTGTTGAGATCTCACCTGAGGAGATAAAAAGTACAATTGTTCAACTTGCTATTGAAAAGCTAATAGAAGAAATAAAAAATGATATTGATATTAAAAAGATTAAGGAAGATTTACAAAAAGATTTCTTTGACAGGCTTGAAAAAGAGCTGAAAGAATCTACTGAAGATATAAAAAATGAAGTTAAGGATAAGCTTTTTGAGACATTGGAAACAGACCTTAAAGAAAAAGTAAGAGAAAGTATAAAGGAAGACGTCACAAGAATAACAACAGAACTTGTTAAAGAAAAATTAGAGCAGGTATTCGGTAATAAATAAAAGATATTATTTTCTTAGGAACAGATAGGAAAATCCTGCTATTAAGGCAGCCCCTACAAGCATGAATATATGTACAAAAACAGAACTTAAAAGGGCTGTCTGTTTATCAATCCCTAATAGTATAAGTATCCCTGCAAATCCCCCTTCATATGTTCCTATTCCTGCAATCCCATGTATAGGAAGGATGGTCGTTATATCACCTGCAGATGATGCTAAAAATGATTCTACAAAAGAGAGTTTAATTCCTTTAGGAAGAACAAGATAAAAAGCGGTAAATTTTAAAAAAAAAGTAAAAATAGAAAGTAGGTAGAGAACTGATATATTTTTAAAATTAAGTGTTGTTTTTTCAAATTCCTGAACCTTTTCATGTTTGATATATCTAAGTAGAAACTGGAAAATAAAAAAAGAAAACGGAGCAGAGATAAACACTATAATGGACAAAACAGGTTTGTTTAAAAAAAGAAATAGGGTTATTCCAAACACGGAAAACAATGAAATAGCATCAAATACTCTTACAGAAAAAAAACTTACGGCACTTTCTGAAAAGGGAATATTTTCTTTTTTCAACATATAAAAAAAAGACAGTTCCCCTGTCCTAAAAGGAAGAAATATATTAAACACAGTGTTAAAAGCCGTTATTTTGAAAAGTTTTTTAAATTCCTTTAAAGAAAGAACTATTTTCCATCTGAAAGCCCTTGTGATGTACGACCCTGTATAAAGTATAAATGCGGTTAGAATATTAATAGGATTTATTTCAGAAAAAAATCTTATGAATTTTCCAAACCCGATCACTTTGTAAAACAGATATACAAATCCAAAAGTTACAGTTAAAGAGACTAATAGCTCAAATATTTTAATGGCTTTTTTCTTCAACAACGCCTCTGTTAACAATTTCAAGCTTGTTATCTCTTATAATCTCTCTTATTATGTATGGTCTTTTTCCTTGTGATTCATAGTAAGTTCTTGTTATTAGTTCAGCAACAATTCCTGTAGAGATCAGTTGTATGCCTGAAAGAAAAAACAGAGTTCCAAAGATCAGTAAGGGTCTATTTCCTATATCCTGTCCTCCCACAATCTTTACGACAACAAGGTAAGAAAGGGTAAGAGCACCCAGAAAGAGTAAAACAGCCCCTGATCCACCTAAAACTCTTAAAGGTTTTGTTCTGTAATCAAGTAAAAATTTTACCAGAATAAGATCAAGAAGAACTTTGAAAGTTCTTGATATTCCATACTTTGATTTTCCATAAATACGGGGGTGGTGTTTAACAGGAATTTCTGTAACTTTTGCTCCTATCGCTTTTGATAATGCAGGAAGAAATCTGTGCATTTCTCCATAAAAATCTAAATTTTTTGCAACTTCTGCCCTGTATGCTTTCAGAGAACATCCGTAATCATGGAGGTAAACACCTGTAACCCTTGATATAAGCCAATTTGCTATTTTTGAAGGTAATGTTCTGCTTATAAAAGCATCTTTCCTGTCCTTCCTCCATCCGCTAACAATATCATAGCCTTGATCTAAAACTTGGAGGAGCTTTGGAATATCTTCAGGATCGTTCTGCAGATCCCCATCCATCGTTATTATTATCTCTCCTCTTGCGGTTTCAAAACCTGCGGACATCGCTGCTGTCTGCCCAAAGTTCTTCCGAAAATTTACACCTACAACATGAGGATCCTTCTGGGATAGTTCCTTTATTATCTCCCATGATTTGTCTGTTGACCCGTCATTAACAAATATAATCTCATAACTCTTATCCAGACCTTCAAGAACTTTTTTCAGCCTTTCATAAAGAATAGGAAGATTTTCTTCCTCGTTATAAATTGGAATGACAACCGACAAATCTACCTTCTTCATCTTGCCCCTTTATTTCCTTGTAAATTTAACAATTCCTCTTAAACCAAGTGGTTTTAAATTTTTCCTGTAAAATCTTGACGCTTCCCTATACTCTTTAAAATAACCTATTATAACAGAATAAACAGGTGATCCATCTATAATCTCTTCCTTTATTTCTGGGTTGAAACCTTTCATTTTTAGTTTTTCGGATATGTCAAGGGCTTTCTTTTGATCTGTAAACCTGCCAACTAAAACATAAAACCTTATATTCGGCTTTATTACCTTTTTTTTCTTTTCAGGAATTAACTTTTTTGCTATTTGTTGCTCCTGAATTTTTTCTTCTGGTTTTTCCAAAATCTCCTTTTTTTGATCCGTTGGTTTTTTTATTTCTTCTGGAATAGCAACAGTTTTAATCTTTTTTTCTTCTGCTTTTTCTTTTTCTTTTATTTTTTCTTCTGTTTCCTGTATTATTTTCTTGTCAACAAGTGATAGCAATCTGTTTATCTCTATAAGGAGAAAATCATTGTTCCTTGCCAGATTTTTTGCCTTGTGAAGGTATTCCTTTGCTTTTTGGTAATCTTTAAGGTGAATATAAATTTTTGCAAGACCTATGTTGATGTGGGGACTTACAAGACCTTTATCTTTAGCTGTTAGAAACACAGACAGAGCATCCTGATACCTTTTCTGTTCCAAATAAAAATTACCTAATGATATGTATGCTGGTAGTAAAAATGTATTGTAAGATATAGCTTTTTTTAAGTACTCTTCATAGAGCTTAAGATTTCCAATATTCTTATATATAAGAGCCATATTATAGTAAGCTATATCCTTTTTCATGTAGGAGGGATTTTCCGCTGCTTTTTTGAAATACCACAGGGCTTTTTCGTAATTTTTTTGCTTTGCTAACAATGTACCAAGATTTGTGTATGTTTCAGCTCTGTCAGGATCTTTTTCTATCGCTTTCAAAAAAAACTCTTTGGCTTTTTCAAGTTCTCCAACATTACTGTAAGCAATACCGAGGGCGTTTAATATGTCGGGATCTTCTGGGGTTATTCTGTATGCTTTATTAAGATAATAAAGAGCCTGTGAGTTGTTTCCTGAGTTAAGATAAGAAAGACCTATTTTATAGTAATACTCGGCGTTTTGAGGTAGTTTTTCTTCCTGAACCTTTGGAGCACATGAAAACATTGTAGCGATCAAAAATCCTGCAACAATAATTAAAATCTTTTTCATTCCCTACCCTTATTTATATTTAATTCTTCAATCTTTTTGTGAACCGTGTTCCTGTGAATACCAAGATATTTCGATGCTTCAGAAATATTACCTTTAGTGTATTTCAAAACCTCCTCAATTACAACCTTTTCCACATCCTCCACAATTTTTGTGTATATATTCTTTTTCCCTTTTGTAAACATCTCAGATACTTCTTTTCTTATATCTTCTCTCCAACCTGTAAATGATACTTTACCGTCCTTTAAATAGACCTGTATTAGGTCAGGGGTGATGGGTCTCTCCCTGTATATCGCTATTAGCTTATTTACCAGATTTTTAAGCTCCCTAATATTTCCAGGAAATTCGTAATCCATAAGAAATTTTACAGATTCTTGGGTAAATCCTCCTTTTTTTAATCCGTGTATTTTCAATGCCTGTTTTGTAAACAGCTCAATAAGTTCAGGTATATCTTCCTTTCTTTCCCTTAACGGTGGAAGATTTATTTCAATAACAGAAAGTCTGTAGAAAAGATCTTCTCTAAATTTGTCTTCAGCCACTAATTTTACAAGATTTTTATTTGTTGCAGCTATTACCCTTACGTTTACTTTTATATTTTTAGTCGATCCAACCGGTGTAACTTCCATCTCCTGGAGAACTCTCAGTAGTTTTCCCTGTGCCTCAAGTGGAAGTTCGCTTATTTCATCTAAAAAAATTGTTCCTCCATCTGCTGCTTGAAATTTACCCTGTCTACTTCTATCAGCTCCAGTAAAAGCTCCTTTCTCATAGCCGAATAGCTCAGACTCTATTAGTCCTGAAGGTATAGCGGCACAGTTTATTGGGATAAATGGTTTATCTGATCTGCTACTGTATTTATGGATTAGTTTGGCAACAACCTCTTTACCTGTTCCGCTTTCTCCTGTAATTAGTACAGGTTGATTACTTGCACTGGCTCTTCCTACTATTTTGAAAATTTCTTTCATGGCGGGACTTTTGCCTATTATATCTACTTCAGACGAGTCCGAAACGGTTTTGGTAGAATATATCTCTTTTATTTCTTTTATAACCTTTCTTATTTTGTTTATATCAAAAGGTTTAGGTATGTAGTCAAAAGCACCTAATTTCATAGCTTCAATAAGATAATTATACTCATCATGACCTGAAATCATAACAACATAAGGTCTGTTCTCAAGGGTAACTATTGATCTTAAAATATCAAGGCCGTTAGAGTCCTGAAGAGAAATATCAAGAAAAATTATGTCAGGCTTTTTACTGTTTATTATTTTTAATGCATCTGCTCCTGACTCGTAGGATTCAACCTGAAGGCCTTCTTTTTTAAGTATTTTTTCCATAACCTTTCTTATAGTTCTTTCATCATCAAAAACTATAGCCTTCATCTACAACTCCTTTCAGGAATAGGAAGTAATATCTCAAATGTTGCATCTCCTATATATCTTAATACCCCATTGTGTTGTTTGACTATTTTATATGAAGATGAAAGTCCTATTCCCATACCCTTTTTCTTTGTTGAAATAAAAGGGATAAAAAGTTTATCAACAAATTCATCAGGAACTCCTTCTCCTGAATCTTTAATTCTTACAAATATTTTATTTCCTTTTGGAGAATAAACTTTATCCCATGATATTCCTGTTTGTATCGTAATCTTACCTTCACTATTTATCGCTTCAATCCCATTTCTTATTATATTTATAAACACTCTATTCATATAGTCTGCATCTATTAAAAGATCTGGAAGACTTGGATCGTAAATCCTTTCAAAATACACTTTGGTGTATTGCTTTTCAAGTGTTTTTATTGCGTCATCCAGAACTTTATGAATGTTTACATAGCTTTTAGATAGTTTAACCGGCTTTGTTAGAAGGGTTATCTCATTTATCATGGTTTCTATTCTTTTGGTTTCATACAGTATGTCATCCACCAATTCTTCATCTTGAATGTCTTCTTTAAGAAGTTGTGCAGCTCCTTTTATGCCTCCTACAGGACCTTTCATATCATGGAATACAGAGGAGAGAAGTTTGGAGACCGTTATTATCAGTCCTTCTTTTTTAGATAATTCTTCAAGTTCAATAAATCTGGTTATATCTCTAATCAGAAGAGTTAATCCTCTTTTTTCATAAGGAAATGCATCTATAAGAAATCTACTTTCTTTTATTTCTTTAAAGATACCCTTTACAGACATTCCTTTTTTAATAAATTCAAGGCTAAAAGGGTAATTTATAAGCTCCTCAAACTGTTTGCCCCCAAGCTGGGACTTTAATATGTACCCAGCCTGGTTCATATAAATAATTTTACCTTCTTTTGATACTACAACTACAGGATCTTCTATACTCTCTAAAATTTTTTCAAACTTTTCCATCTATTTCTGGTCTTGTACGTTTATAAACTCACCTTCTTTTACAGATTCCTGAACGTTTTGTGATATTCTGTAGGCACAGAAAGAAGGACCGCACATTGAGCAGAACTTTGCAGATTTATATCCCTCTTGAGGCAGGGTCTCGTCATGGTACTTTCTTGCCGTTTCAGGATCAATAGCCAGCTCAAACTGTTTTTCCCAGTTAAACTCATATCTTGCTTTTGACATTGCATCATCCCACTCTTTTGCACCAGGTCTGTGCCTTGCAAGGTCTGCGGCATGTGCTGCGATCTTATATGCGATCAATCCCTGTTTAACATCTTCCGGATTTGGAAGCCCCAGATGTTCTTTAGGGGTTACGTAGCAGAGCATTGACGCACCATACCATCCTGCCATAGCTGCACCGATTGCAGATGCTATATGATCATAACCGGGGGCTATATCTGTTACCAGAGGACCCAGAACATAAAACGGTGCTTCGTGGCACAGTTCCATCTCCTTTTTAATATTCATCTCAATCTGATCCATAGGTACATGTCCCGGACCTTCTATCATTACCTGAACACCATGCTCCCAGGCTTTCTTTGTAAGCTCTCCCAACACTTTCAGTTCTGCAAACTGTGCCTCGTCAGATGCATCATTTATACAACCGGGTCTTAATCCATCTCCAAGGGAGAAGGTAACATCGTACTTTTTGAAGATCTGACATATCTTGTCAAAGTTTGTATAAAGGGGGTTTTGTTTGCCATGTATAGTCATCCATTCTGCCATTATTGAACCGCCACGGGAAACGATTCCCATAAGTCTGTGGTTCACCAGAGGTAGAAATTCTTTTAAAACGCCAGCATGTATTGTCATATAATCAACACCCTGTTGTGCTTGATGTTCAATCATATCAAGTATATCCTGTTCTGTGAGGTTCTCTATTGATCTTACCTCCTGAACAGCCTGATATATTGGGACAGTTCCTATTGGAACAGGAGATTCATTTATGATAGCCTCTCTTATCTCATCAATATTACCTCCGGTTGACAGATCCATAACGGTGTCTGCACCGTATTTGAGAGCTATTCTAAGTTTCTCAAGCTCCGTCTCCACATCAGATACAACAGCTGAATTACCTATATTTGCGTTTACTTTACATTTTGTAGCTATCCCGATACCCATTGGTTCTAAAGAGTAATGATGTATATTTGAAGGGATTACCATTCTTCCTTTGGCTACTTCCTGTCTGACAAGTTCAGATGAGAGCATTTCCCTTTGGGCTACAAATTCCATCTCAGGGGTTATAACACCATCCCTTGCGTAATCCATCTGGGTTTTTCCGTATGTGGAACTTCTTCTGACTTTGTATTTACTCATATTTGAACCTCCTTCTTAATCCCATTTTAGATAATCCTTCTAACATTTTTTTACTCGTGCAAAAATGAAAATTCTCATAATTTTTAAATTAAAAAATCTAAAATAAATATATATCTGTTAAGTATATTATTCCACAGGTTTATATATAGCTCCATCTGGATTTAGGATGCTTTCAATTATTTCCACCTTGATCTTCTTTTGAATTCCAAAAAATCTGTTCTCATAACTCTCTATTTTCCTTTGAAAGATACCTTTTTTGACATATTTGATCCTTTTTAGGGTAATGTGAGGTATAAACGGCTTTTTTTCTTCCGGATAACCAAGTAAAGATAGTTTTGTATTAACGTATTTATTTATCTCTTCAAGGTTTCCTGTACGATCCTTAACATTTATAAAGAAAATTCTTGGGTTCGAGAGATTAGGAAAAGCGTTTAATCCTCTAAACTCAAGGTTTACTATGATACTCTTACCGATCTGATCTTTTAAAGCTGCTTTTATTCTGTTAATTTCATCAAAATGAACATTACCTATAAACTTAAAAGTTATGTGGAAGTTCCGCTCCGGAACCCATTTTCCCCCAAGAATACCTCCAAAATCTCTTTTAATGTTTAGGTATTCTTTTTTAAAATCCGGTATATTTATAAAACTTCCAACAAATATCCTTTTTTCCAATTAACCAGAACCTTTATATCTTTTCTATGAATTATATAAAAATTCTAAACTTTTTCCACTTTTTTTGCGAATATAAATTATAAATCTCAAATACTTTTTTGGTTAAAATAATGAAATCAATTAGAAGCCGTCTTCTTATTAGAATTGGTATTCTTTTAATAATTCTTTTTATAATAATCCAGATACTTGAATATAAAAGTTTCAGGGAAATAAACATTTACCATGCGAAGAATCAGTCAAATATCGTAGCAGAAATGGTAAGAGATTCTTTAACTACACTGATGAACATCGGACAGATTGATAAAAGGGAAATATTTTTGAACAACATAAGAATGCACAAAAAAAATATAGAAGAGATAAGGGTAATCCGGGGCGATAAGGTTGTAAAACAGTACGGGCCGGGAAACCCTTACGAACAACCTAAATCTTCCCAGGAAAAAGAGGTTCTGAAAACAGGAATTCCATATGAAGAATTGGAAGAATCTTTTGAAAAAGTTCACTACGTACTGATAATTCCTTATAAGGCAGAGCCAAAAGGTAAAATAGACTGTTTAAAGTGTCATGATGTTGATGCAGGAGACATTTTAGGTGCTATCTACATAAAAACAGACCTCTCTGAAATTAGAAAAACAGCCTTCTTTAACCTTTTAAACACATCAATTGTTTCAATGGTAATTTTTATAGCAACAATATTTGTTATTATCAGGTTTTTTCAGCCTTACACAGAGTTTTTCTCTAAATTAAAGAAAGGACTTTCCAAAGCAAAAGAAGGGGATTTCAAAGAAAGGATATTTATTAACACACAAGATGAAGCAAAAGAGGTCGCAGACACATACAACGAAACGATGGATAAGTTATGTATGACATTAACCTCTATTGAG
This sequence comes from Persephonella sp., assembly GCA_027030485.1. GTDB lineage: Bacteria > Aquificota > Aquificia > Aquificales > Hydrogenothermaceae > Persephonella_A. The sequence continues at coordinate 17,935 of JALVEY010000014.1, read as the reverse complement.
AATAAGGTTTCATACCTGATTGGAGGAAACACCGAAAAATCAACAAATGCACTGAAAGACACTTATAAAATCGTTGATGAACTTGTGAATATATATAACTTTAAAAAAATTGTGGAAAAAGATGCCTCAAAAGAAGATATATACATGAGGCTTAGAAAACTTATGAGAGACATGAAAATAAAGAAATACTCCATTTATGAGGTAGATTACGAAAGAAACAGATTGATAGATATTGATGAATCTGTGAAATGGTGTAAGGATATTGTTTTTTCAAATGCTGATCAGTGCCGTGTAAAAAGGACAGGGTCTGAAGTAATATCTGAAGAATATGCATGTGTGTGTCCTAACTTTATAAATTGTGAAGACGGAGAGGCTGAAGAACTATTCTCATGTCTTCCTATATTCGTCGGAGGAAGAGTGGGCATAATACTCCAACTTGTTTATACAAAGGAAGAAAAAGAGGAGATAAAAAGAAAAACACCTTTCATAGAAGCTTATCTTAGAGAGGTTGCTCCTGTAATTGAGGCTAAATCTTATATGGAAAAACTTAAAAGACAGTCTCTTGTTGATCAACTTACAGGTGTTTATAACAGGAGATTTCTTGAGGAACTTGCACCCAAAATTATGGCTTATGTATCCCGGAAAGATATAACAGTTGGGGTCTTGATGATAGATATTGACTTTTTCAAACAAGTGAATGACCAGTATGGACATTCGGTTGGAGATGTTGTACTGAAAAAAGTCGCTTCTGTGATTAAAAACAGCGTAAGACAGTCTGATATTGTTGTAAGATATGGAGGAGAAGAATTTCTTGTTATTTTAATTGATGTAGCCCCAGAAGAATCGGTGAAAGTAGCTGAAAAAATACGTGAAAAAGTTGAAAAAACTACAATCGCTACCGGAGGAATAACCTTGAAAAAAACTGTAAGCATAGGAGTTAGTGAGTTTCCTACGGATGGTGAGAAGTTCTGGCAGTGTATTAAATATGCTGATATAGCTCTTTATAAAGCAAAAGAAACTGGTAGAAACAAAGTGGTAAGATTTGAGCCTGAAATGTGGGAAAATGAAGAGTACTGATATTGTGGAGAACCCCCCTGTAGCCTATGATGAGAAAAAAGAAATCTACATACCTCAACCGACAAGATTTTGGATACTAAACAAAAATCTCAGGTCAAAAATATCAAAATTAGAAGAAAAAGGCTGGATAAGAAAATGGGAAGAAAATATAACAGGAGATGAGGAGCTATTTAATTTTTTTGTTAACCTCCATAATAAAGAGATTGAAAAAAGAAAAAAATTTATCAAAGGTAAAAATCTTCCGGATTATGTGGCAAAAAAACTCTTAAACACAGGGATCGGCGGAATTCAGGACTTTGAAAAAAAACCGTTTAAAGTAAAATGTCTTCATTTGTGGACGGCATACCATATGGGGGATCCGGAGTTTAAGAACCCTATAGGAGAGTGGGTTTTAGAAAAAATCCAAAAGTTGTAATAAAGTGATGTATTCATATATTATTTTTCCTGAAAATCTTTAATTGAGGTAGCAGATGGTTTATGATGCAGAATTTGACGTCGCTGTAATAGGTGGAGGACATGCAGGTATAGAGGCGGCTCTTGCCTCTGCCAAGATAGGGGCAAAAACCATTCTGATAACACTTGACAGGGAAAAAATAGGTTTAATGCCCTGTAATCCTGCAATTGGGGGTATAGCTAAAGGGATAGTTGTGAGGGAGATAGACGCCCTCGGAGGGGAAATGGGCAAGGCCATAGATAAAACAGGCCTCCAGTACAAAACACTCAATACAAGGAAAGGTCCAGCTGTCAGATCTCCCCGTGCCCAGGCTGATAAAGAAGAGTACAGAAAGTATATGATCGAAAAAGTTTTAAACACAGATAACCTGAGTGTTATAGAAGGGGAAGCAACAAACATATATCTGAAAAAAGGGAAAAATGAGGTTGAAGGGGTTGAAATAGATGGGAAAATTAGAATAAGGTCAAAGTCTGTTGTGATAACAACAGGAACATTCCTTGAGGGTGTTATACATATAGGAGACAAACAGATACCTGCAGGAAGGATGGGGGAAAAACCTGCAAACAGACTACCCCAGTTTTATAGAAAACTTGGATTTCCTCTGCTGAGATTTAAAACAGGAACACCAGCAAGACTTGATAAAAGAACGATTAATTTCTCTTCCCTTGAAGAAGCTCCCGGAGATGATCCGGCACCAAAGTTTTCTTTCTGGACAGAGCCTTACGGTTCTTACTGGTTTGAAAAAGGGCAGAAAGATCAGATACCCTGCTACATCACCTACACAACCCCTGAAACCCACAGAATAATAAAAGAAAACCTCCACAGAACAGCCCTTTATGGAGGAGCTATAAAAGGGATAGGTCCAAGGTACTGTCCATCAATTGAGGACAAGATCGTGAAGTTTGAAAATAAAGAAAGACATACTGTCTGGCTTGAACCTGAGACAAAAGATGGAATAAGCGTTTATCCGAACGGGCTCTCAACATCTCTCCCTGAAGAAGTTCAGTGGGAGATGTACAGATCAATTCCCGGACTTGAGAATGTCGTTCTTTTGAAACCTGCCTATGCCATTGAATATGATGTTGTTCCACCAACAGAGCTTTATCCCACGCTTGAAACAAAGAAAATAAAAGGTCTTTACCATGCCGGAAACTTCAATGGAACTACAGGTTATGAGGAAGCTGCAGGTCAGGGTATTGTTGCAGGAATAAATGCTGCCCGTAGAGCTCTTGGGAAAGAACCTATTTACATAAGAAGAGATGAATCTTATATCGGTGTAATGATAGATGACCTTACAACAAGAGGTGTTATAGAACCTTACAGACTTTTCACATCAAGGTCAGAGTACAGACTTCACCTTAGACAGGATAATCCAATTTTAAGACTGTACAAAAAAGCTTTCAATGTTGGTATGATAACAGAAGAACAGTTTAGGTATGTGAAACAGATTGAGGAAGAAATCTCAAACTGGATAAACAGATATAAAAATGAAAAGCTAAATTTATCAGGAAGGTCTTTTGTTGTATTTGAGTACTTAAAAAGACCTGAAATCAGTATAAAAAATCTAAAAGAACTGGGCATTGAAACTCCAGATAAAAATTATATTCAGGAAGAGATAGATATTGCGGCAAAATATTCAGGATACTTTGAAAGAGAAAAAAAGATGAATGAAAAGATGAGACATCTTGAGAATATAAAAATACCCGAGGATATAGATTTCTCTAAAATAGCAGGTTTGACAAAAGAAGTAGTTCAAAAGTTATCAGATGCAAAACCTATTACACTTGGTCATGCTGCAAGACTTGAAGGTATTACACCTGCAGCTATAACAGCAATAATGGTATATCTGGAAAAGATAAAAAAAACTAAAGTAAGGGAGGGTTAAACCCCTGCCCTTGCATTAAGTTTTGCTTTCAGAAGTTTCCCTATCTTAAAATGAACCACTTTTTTTGGGGGAACAGTTATTTTTTCTCCTGTTTTAGGATTTCTTGCCACTTTAGCCGGTCTAGACTTTACCCTAAATGTTCCAAGACCTCTTATCTCTATTTTTTTTCCATCTGCCAGAGCTTCCATCATAGATTCAAAGGTGCCATTCACAATGTTTGCCACTGTTTTTCTGTCAATATCAGGAAATTCTTCCAAGAGCATCTCAATGATATCCGACTTTTTCATTTTGCCTCCTCTATTTGATTTATGTTTATATTCATTATTTCAAGCTGTTGAGCACATCTATCACAAACAACCTGTCCATCTTTACCCACAGAAATATCGTATATCCAGCATCTTGGACATTTGTGACCTTCTGCTTTTTTAACAGCAAAGCTACCTCCTGTTTTTTCACCTCTTATCACAGGTTTTCCTTCCACTTTCTTTGAGATTTCAACCTGTGAAACGGTAAAGAAGAACTTAATCCAGTCTATTCTTTCCTCAACAAGCTTTTTATATTTTTCAGGAATATCCAAAATAACCTTAGCTTCGTAAGGATGTCTTATAATGCCTAACTCCCTTGCTTTTTCCAGAACCTTAAGAACATCATCTCTTATTTTTAACAGATCCTTATATACCTCCTCAAGATCTCTATCAATCATATCTTGATTAACAATAGGCATAATTTCAAGATGTATACTCTCTTTTGCATTTTTATCAAAACCTTTAACATAATTCCATACTTCTTCCATCGTAAATGAAAGTATAGGGGCAAGAAGTTTTGATAGGGAGGTTAGCATTGAATAAAGAACTGTCTGGGCTGATCTTCTCTCAAGGGAATTTGGAGCATAAACATAAAGTCTGTCTTTCAAAATATCAAGGTATATCGCTGATAGATCAACTATCATAAATTTCTTTATTTCGTGATATATTCTGTGAAATCTGTAATTTTGGTATGCAGAAAGGGAAAGATCAATAACTCTTTGAAGTTTAGAGAGCATCCATCTGTCTATCTCAAGTAAATCTTCATAATGAACTGTATTTTTAACTGGATCAAAATCGTAAAGATTTCCAAGAAAATATCTGAATGTATTTCTTATTTTTCTATAGTCATCAGCTATTCCTTTAAGAAGGTTCATTCCTATCTTAATGTCTTCAGTGTAATCCTCTGAAACAACCCACAGCCTCAGGATGTCAGCACCATACATCTTTATTACTTTTTCAGGTGGGATAACATTTCCAACAGATTTGGACATTTTTCTACCTTTTTCATCAAGTATGAAACCATGCGTCAGTACACTGTTATAAGGAGCTCTTCCGTAAGAAGCAACACCTTCAAGAAGAGAAGATTGAAACCAACCTCTGTGCTGATCAGAACCCTCAAGATACATGTCTGCAGGCCATCTAAGTTCTTCCCAGAAACCAGTTTTTAAAACCGATGAATGGGAAACGCCAGAATCAAACCATACATCAAGAATGTCCTCCTCCTTTTCAAACTTGTCTGATCCACATTTTGGACATCTATATCCTTCAGGAAGAAGTTCCTCAGTTTTTTTCTCAAACCATATATCTGCACCATAAGGATAATTCTCAACAAGTTTTGCAATATGTTCAAAAACTTCTAAGTTTTTAACCGTTTCTCCACAATTTTTACAGTAAAAAACAGCTATAGGCACACCCCAAGTTCTTTGCCTTGATATACACCAGTCAGGTCTATTTTCAACCATTGATTTAATCCTATTTTCACCCCAGTTAGGTATCCATTTTACCCTTTCAATCTCTTTAATTGCCTCTCCTCTAAGGGTGTTTCCATTCTCAAGTATTCCATCCATTGAAATAAACCACTGGGGAGTTGCCCTGAATATAACAGGATTTTTACATCTCCAGCAGTGGGGATAGGAGTGGGTTATCTCTTCATGAAATAGAAGAGCCCCAACTTCCTCTAATTTATCTATAATAAGGGCGTTTGCATCAAATACTTTTACACCCTGAATAAACTCAGGGGCTTCAAGGGTAAACCTTCCTTCGTCATCAATAGGGGCAAAAGGCTGTAGGCCGTATCTTTGACCTATTATGTAGTCTTCCTGACCATGCCCAGGTGCCATATGAACAAGACCTGTTCCTGTTCCAAGCTCTACAAATTCGGAAAGATATATCTTCGAAACCCTGTCTATAAACGGATGTTTATATTCTAAAAACTCCAGTTCCCTTCCTTTTACTTTTTTTATAACATTTCCCTCCAATCCTGTCTTTTCTTTGAAACTCTCAAGAAGTTCTTCTGCAACAATAAAAATCTTTTCACCTATATCAAGAAAAACATAATCAAAATCAGGATTTACCATAATTCCAAGGTTTGCAGGGAGCGTCCATGGGGTTGTAGTCCATATAACAGCATAAGTTTTTTTCAGAATTTCAAACGGCTTTTCCAAAAATTCGAAAGCAACATAAACAGAAGGATCTTTTTTTTCTTTGTATTCCACCTCTGCTTCAGCTTCAGCGGTTTTGTCGTATATACACCAGTAGACAGGCTTTTTACCTCTGTATGCTATGCCTGAATTGAATATCCTTCCAAGCTCCCTAATTTCCTGAGCCTGATACGATGGTCTCATTGTCAGATATGGTTTCTCCCAATTTCCTATAATACCAAGTCTTTTAAACTCTTCCCGCTGTATATTCACATACTTTGATGCATACTCACGGCAAAGCTTTCTAAATTCCGATTTAGTCAGATCTTCCTTCCTTTTTTTCTCTTTTTTTAACTGTTTCTCAACTTGCTGTTCTATAGGTAATCCATGACAGTCCCAACCGGGAACAAAAGGAGCATCCTTCCCTTTCATTGACTCAAATTTAACGAGAATATCCTTTAAAATCTTGTTTAGAGCATGTCCCAGATGGATGTTCCCGTTTGCATAAGGAGGTCCATCGTGTAAAATGTATTTTTCCTTTCCCTTTCTCTCTTTTCTCAGTTTTTCATAAAGGTTTATATCTTCCCATTTTTTGAGTATTTCAGGCTCTTTTTTTGGTAGGTTTCCTTTCATAGGAAACTCTGTTTTCGGCAGATTTAAAGTATCCTTCCAGTCCAAAACCTCTGACCTCCTTAATTTTTCAGAAAATAATATTATAAGCTATTATCAACTTTAGTATAATTTTAAGTGAAAAAAATTTTTAGAAGGGGTGAAAATTGAGAAAGGTAATTACTTTTGTATTAGTACTTTTTGTGTGGAGCATATCCTTTTCAGAGGAAGAGCAGTCCACCACAACCATAACAATAGACCAGATCAATGAAGACAGTTGGATGGATAACTCTTTCTTAACAAAAAGGTTTAACTTCCTTCCTGTTCTAAAAAAATACAAATCCCAGCTTGGATTAACCGAAGAACAGATAAAAATTCTTAATGATTTTTACTCAAAGTACTACAAAAAGATGGAAGAGCTTGCAAAATCTATCCAGGAAAAGGAAAAACAGCTTAACTCTCTGGTGTTGAATGGAGGAGATCCCAAAAAAATCAAAGATTTAATCGTTGAAATAGCAAAAGAAAAAGCCGAGCTAACAGTTTACAACATAAAAGAAGTAAGGACTATCCAGAGTGCATTAACAAAAGAGCAGTTTGAAAAGCTAAAAAACCTAACTGAGCAGAGTGTAATTTGATGGCAAGAATTTTAGTTATTTTTTTTATGATTTTTAACCTTTCTTTTGCTTTGGATTTAGAGCAGGCAGTAAAACTTGCTTTAAAAAACCATCCTTTTTTAAAACAGAAGTTTTCCGAGTTAAGATCAAAAAGGTTCGATTACTTTACCACATATGGTAATTTCATTCCCACGTTAAGCTTTGATTACACCTATTCTAAATACAGAGATACAGAGCCTGATTACTTTTCCAGAAATTACTCCTTTAGTTTTTATTGGACTATTTACAACTCAGGACAGAACATCCTTTTAAATAGAATAAAAGAAAAACTCCTTAAATCCTCCCAGAATGATTATTCAGAGACTGTTCTTGATATTAAATTCCAGATAAAGAAGGCTTATTATACAGCCTGTGCAAACAGAGAAATACTGAGATTTAGAAAAATACAGCTTAAGGCAGCAGAGAAAAACTTCCAGATGGCAGAAAAAAAACTTAAATTAGGACTTGTGAAAAGATCAGATTACCTGCAGGCAAAGGTAAGACTTGAGAATGTTAGATATATGCTCTTTCAGGCTGAAAATGAATACAAAAAATCTATAGCCCATATAAATAGTCTTATAGGTTATCCCCTTGATACACAAACAGAAATTGATACATCAATTTTAACACAGGTTGAAAAAGAAAAAATCCCTGATTTTAGAAGTATTAAAAAAACAGCTTTTCACAGACCTATATTCAGACAGTACACTTACGATCTTGAAGCATCAAAACTGAGATCTATCCAGTCTATTTTAAGCTTTACACCAAGTATATATATATCCTATTCAATAAACAGAGATTACTCAACAATCTATGGAAATTCACAAAATTATAACATTTTCAGAATAGGTCTTTCATGGACAATCTTTGAGGGTTTAAAAAGATATTACTACTATCTTTCATCAAAAGAGGATGAGCGATTTTACAGGTACAGATTGAAAGAACTAAAAAGACAGATACTTCTGAACCTTTACAGTTTGTATCTTGATCTAAAAACATCCTATAAAAATTTGGAAGTTTCAAAAACCCTTTTAAAAGAGGCAGAACATAACTACAAACAGGCTCTCGGAGAATACAGGGTAGGAAAAGGTGATATAATCTCTCTTGTTACAGCTGAAAGTTCCCTTGCTAATGCCCATGAGACTTATGTCCAATCTTTACTCAATATCGCTCTAACAAAAGCCATTTTAGAGAGAGAAATGGGAGTGGAAAAACTCACAGAAGGTGAGGTGAAATGAAAAAAACGATCCTATTTGTAATACTGGCAATGCTTATAGGTACTGGATATTACATGTACACAAACTCAAAGAAGGCAGAAAAAAACAAGGTTAAAGTTTTTAAAACAGAAAGGGTTAAAAGAGGCGAGATAAAAGATATTATAAACGCTACAGCGATTGTAAAAACAAGGGTTAATGCCTATCTAAAAATAGGAACAAGAACAACAGGATTAGTTCAAAAAATGTTTATTGATATAGGAGATTACGTCAAAAAGGGACAGCTTATAGCCATAATAGATCAAAGAGAGTTCAAAAAAGATATACAAAAAATTAAATCTCAGATACAAAAAGCGAAAAACAGGCTGGAGCAGATAAACCAGCTTTATCCAGTAAAGATAAAGGAATCGGAAAAAAATATTCAGGTTGCTAAATCTGAGTATGATTTTGCACAATGGAAATTCGAAAGGGAAAAGAAACTTTTAAAAGAAGGATTTACAACAAAAGAAAACTTTGAAGTAGCAAAGAAACAGTTAGACACAACTAAAGCAAAACTAAAACTTGCTGAAGAAACATTAAAAAGACTAAAAATTGAGTATGAAACAGAAAAAAAACTTGCGCAGGACGATATTAAGATACTAAAAAAAGAGCTTGAAAAGGCAAAAATAAAACTTTCATACACAGAGATTTACTCACCTATCGATGGTATCGTCTCTAATGTTGTTGCAAGAGAAGGGGAAACCCTTGTTGCAGGGCTTCAGGCAGGTGAGCTTGTAACAATACTGAAACCTGACAAACTTGAAATCCAGATTTTCGTTGATGAAACAGATATAGGCAAGGTAAAACCAGGACAAATGGTGAATTACCATGTTGATGCCTTTCCTGATAAGAAATTTACCGGAAAAATAACAAAGATATACCCAGAACCAATTGTAAAACAGAATATAGTTTATTACCTTGCTATCGTCCCTGTAAAAACAGATTATGCCTATTATCTTAGACCTGAAATGACAGTTTACACAAAGATAATAGCTGGCATAAAGAAAAATGCGATTATCATTCCAAACTCTGCCATTAGATTCGAGAAAGGAAAACAGTATGTATATGTGATAAAAGATGGTAAACCCCAGATAAGGTATATAAAAACGGGATGGATTGATGAAAAACACACAGAGGTTTTAGAAGGGCTAAAAGAGGGAGAAGTTATAGCAACAAAATTTACAGCACCGGTAAAAACAAAGGTTTTTAAATGAAAGAAATAATAAGGCTGGAAAATACTACAAAGATTTACCAGACAGCAGGCATAAAAACCTATGCTTTAAGAGGAATAAATCTTGCTGTTTATGAAGGAGAGTTTTTATCGATTATGGGTGCTTCCGGATCAGGAAAAACAACACTTATGAATATTATAGGTTGTCTTGACACACCAACATCAGGTAAGTATTATCTTCTTGGAAATGATGTATCAAAAATGGACGATGATCAGCTTTCCCAGCTCAGAAATGAATACATCGGGTTTGTTTTCCAGCAGTTTTTTCTGATCCCCTATCTTACAGCGTTAGAAAACATTCTCGTCCCTGTAGTTTACTCCAAAAAAAGTTTTTCACAGAAAGAGAAAGAGGCTGAAGAAATACTGAAAATGCTTGGTATTGAAGATAAAAAAAACAACAAACCTTCCCAACTTTCAGGGGGGCAACAGCAGAGAGTTGCCATAGGAAGAGCACTGATTAATGACCCTGATCTCATACTGGCAGACGAGCCGACTGGAGCTCTTGACTCAAAAACGGCAAAAGAGATAATGGAGATATTTGTTGATCTGAACAAAAAAGGAAAAACGATAATCCTAATAACCCATGACCCAACAATTGCCTCCTACGCCCACAGAGTAATAAAAATATCAGATGGAAAGATTACAACATAACAAAAATTATCGTAAAATAATAAACCGAATTAATAAAAAGGGGAGGTTTAATGTTTATAAATATAGGTAAGTCTAAATGGATGAAGATCATCCTATTTATAACGACATTTGCTTTTGTAGGTACTGCATTTGTAGCCCTCATTATTTATAAATTTGCAGGAAACATACAAGGAGTTGCCAAAGTAAACGGCAAAGAAATACCGATGGCTGAATTTTACTATCAGGTTAATCTTATTACAAGACAGATGGAAAATCAGGGTATAGATACAGCCCCCTTAAAAAAACAAATATATGCAGATGCAATAAGAAACGTTATTGATCAGGAAATTTTATTTCAAGAAGCCCAGAAAGAAGGTTTAGAAGCCACAAAGGAAGAGGTAAAAAGGTATATTCTTGATATAGATGCATTTAAAGAAGGGGGGAAATTTTCTAAAAGTAGATACTTAGCCTTCCTATCACAGATCAACCTTACCCCATCTTTTTTTGAAGAAATACTAAAGAAGGAACTATCAATAAGGCATTTACTAACTATACAAAAAGTAGGTTTTTACCTTTCTGATGATGAGCTTGACACTTACATAAACAAACAAATTTCCAAGATTACAGGAGAGTTTGTTCTCATTAAACCACCAGAGTACAGACCTACACAAAAAGAGATCAAACAGTATTACAAAAAAAATATAAAGGAGTTTTCAGGAAAAAAGGGAAAATTGATAGTCATATACCAGATCAGTATAAAAGAGCTTGGAGCAGAAAAAGCACAGAAAAAAGCACAACAGATTTACAAAAAGCTTAAAAATGACCAGCAGATAAGTGAAGAAAAAGGAATAAAAAAGATATTTGAAGATGTTGTTTATAATAATAAAATCAATCTACCGGAAAAATTAAAGCAGGAAATAAAAAATCTTTCTTCCAAAAAAAGAATAATCCTTGTTTCTGAAGATGACAGCTATTACCTTATAAAATATATAAAAGATGTCTCTCAACCTTTACCTATAAAGAAAGTAAAAGACAAAATAATCTCTCAACTAAAAAAAGAGAAATTGGAAAAATCTGTGCAAAAACTTTATAAAGAATTGGAAAAAATAGTTAAGCAGGAAAAAAATCTGAAAAACATAGCCATTAATTACAGGTCTAAAATTAAAAAAATCAAAAATGAAACAGCTCAACTACTGGGTACAGAGTACGGAATTTCTCAGGAGGATCTGGGAAAAATAGTAAAAGCAAAACCAGGACAGATCGTCGGACCTTTCAAAACGCCTTCAGGTATCCTCATAGGGAAAATATCAAAAATAGAACCACCTGAAAAAGAAAGTAGAAAAGATATGGAAAAACTACTCAAACCAATCTTATTAGAAAGCAAATACAGAACACTGGTACAGATGCTAATTGATAAACTTAAAGAAGATTCCGAAATAATTATAAACAGGAGGTTGCTCCAGTAATTTGGAAAAAACCCCTTATCCGTATGAATTTTTATGGAAGCAGTTAGAACTGTTTTACAAAGAGGTCAGAAAAAAAAAGTATAAGAGTTTACTGGATAAATATTTATTTAATAAAGAACTTAGGAATAAGGTTGAGAAACTGAAGGACAAAAAAACAGGTAGAAATTATGAGGGAGGATTGTTAGAAAGAACAGCCTCAACACTTTCAATAGCGTTATGTATATACGACAACTATCCTGAGATAGATATTGACTTGATTCTGACAGCAGGGATTATGGATCTTATGTGCAAAACATTTTCAAAAAAAGAATGCTACCAAAGGTTAAAAGAGTATCCAGAGCTACTACCTTTTTTATTTATAAAAAAGAGAAAAAAGCCATCTTTAGAGCTAACAGTTTATGATGGGATATTAAAGTTAGACAGAAAAATATTTGAAAAATTAAAGAGATAAAAATAATAAAGAGAGGTGTCTAAATGATTCCAGAAGAAAGAAAAATTTTTGACAACGGCTCCCACAAAAACATCCTCCTTGAGGATTACGGACATGGAGAAATGGTTCAGGCCAATGTCCATTTTATCGTTGATAGTGGACAAGGTATGATTCTTGATCCTGGAGGTCATAAGGTATTTAAACATCTTCTCTCTGAGGTTGGTGCTCTCATAGGTATAGACAACCTCAGGTATATCTTTCTTTCTCATCAAGATCCTGATATTGTAGCAGCAATTAACGGCTGGTTAATGACAACAAAAGCTACAGCTTTATCACCTATCTTATGGATCAGGTTTATTCCCCACTTTGGTGTTGACAGACTTGTGGTAAACAGAATAAAAGGAATTCAAGATGAAGGAACAATTATAAGGCTTGGCAATACCGATCTATACATACTGCCTGCCCATTTTATGCATGCTCCCGGAAATCTTCAGGTTTACGATCCAGTCTCAAAAATTCTTTACTCTGGAGATCTTGGAGCATCTCTTGGACAGGATTACACCTATGTTGAAGACTTTGACCAACATATAAAGTATATGGAAAGTTTCCATAAAAGGTACATTCCAACATCCAAAATTCTAAAAGCATGGGTCAGAATGGCAAGACAGCTTGATATAGAAACTATAGCTCCACAACACGGCGCAATAATAAAAGGAAAAGATAAAGTAAACAGATTTCTTGACTGGCTTGATGACCTTCCCTGCGGAATAGACATTATGGAAGACATTTACAAAGTTCCTACCGAGAGATTTGAGGGGTGAGCCAACTGGAACATTATCCTGTTTTACACAGGGAGGTTCTAAATTTTTTTAAGGATATAAAAAAAGGGTACATTGTTGACGCAACTATAGGAGGAGGGGGACATTCTTTTTTGATTTTAAAAAAACTTCCAGAAGTAAAAATAATAGGTATAGATAAAGACGAGTATGCTATACAAACAGCAGATCAGAAATTAAAACAGTTTAAAGGAAGGTATAACCTGATAAGATCCTCATTTAAAAATATAGACAATATCCTTGATCAGCTTGGTTTGCAAACTGTTCAAGGTTTTTTGTTTGATCTTGGAGTATCAATATTCCATCTAAAAACAGAAAGAGGATTTTCGTTTCAAAAAGATCAGCCCCTTGACATGAGAATGGACAGATCCCAGAGCTTAACAGCTTATGATGTAATCAACAAATATTCAAAAAACCTCCTTGAGAAGATAATCTTTGAGTACGGAGAGGAAAAATTTGCAAAAAGGATTGTAAAAAACATTATTGAGGAAAGGAAAAAAAATCCTATCAAAACAACAAAACAGCTTGCAGATATAGTGTACAGATCTTACCCACCCCCTTTAAGAAGAGGAAGGATACATCCTGCAACAAAAACTTTTCAAGCGATAAGAATAGAGGTAAACGATGAACTTTCAGAGATAAAACTTGGAGTAAGCAAAGGAATTGAAAGACTTGAAAAAGGTGGAATAATTCAGGTTATATCATTCCATTCACTTGAGGACAGAATAGTAAAAAATATATTCAGAGAGGCAAAAAAATTAAAGAAACTTGAAATCCTGACGAAAAAACCAATTACACCAGGAATGGAGGAAATAAAAGAAAATCCTCCTTCCAGAAGTGCAAAACTCAGAGTTGGAAAAAGGGTATAGCCATGATAAAAGATACAGTCATAGAGCTTAAAAGAGATTTTATATACATAAAAAGATATATAAAATTTTGGGTATTTTTTCTTTGCGTCAGCGGAACAATGGCATTGTACAACCAATATTATTTCAAAGTTAACAAAGAAATAACCGATCTTACTCATGTGAAAAATCAGCTAACAGCTAAAAATATGATGCTAAAAAAAGATATAAGCAAGCTTTCATCCCCTGACAGAATAGGAAAAATAGCGAAAAGAAAATTAGGTATGCAACCTGTAGATTATTCAAAGGTTCGTTTCATTGACAAGTAAGGAACTGAATGGTAAAGAGTAGGGTTTATATTGTTGCTTCTCTTATAGCTTTTTCTTTCTTAATCGTAATCATCAGACTGTTTTACTTTCAGATAATAGAGAGAGATTATTTCCTCGAGTACATAAAAAAACAGTATTACACAAAGGAAAAAATTATTCTTCCCAGAGGAACAATTTACGATAGCAACAATAGAATTTTAGGAATAAGCGTTCCCACAGTTGATATATTTGTGATACCTAAATATATAAAAAACAAAGAGAGAGTCGCAAAAGAACTCTCCACTCTTATAAAAAAACCATACAGAACGATATTGAACAAACTCTACACAAAAAAACATTATGTAGTCCTTGCAAGAGGTCTTGATAAATCTCTAAAAGAAAGACTTCTAACCTTGAGAAAAGAATTAAGAGAATGGAATATCGGAATTATTGAGTCTTCAAAAAGATTTTATCCACTTGGCAGTATAGCTGGCTCAACCATAGGATTTGTCAGTAGAACAACAGGAAAGGGAATGGAAGGTCTTGAGCTGAAATACGATAAAAAATTAGGAGGAGGCACAGGAAACATACTTGTGATGAAAGATGCTATGGGAAATCCGTTCACTATTGAAAATGAAGAAAACTTAGAAAAAAGTCACGATATAAAGTTAACAATAGACAGTAATATACAGTTTATAGTAGAGGATGTACTAAAAGAGTTTGTGAAAGAAAGAAGACCAAAAGAAGCTTTAATACTCGTAGTTGATCCAAATACAGGAGACATTGTTGCAAACGCAACATATCCTAACTACAATCCAAACAGATACTACAGATACAAAAACCATAAAAATATCACCTTTCACAATGCGTATGAGCCTGGATCTTTAGCAAAACCTTTCGTTCTTGCCGAAGCGATAGATGAAGAAAAGATCTCATTCTCTAAAAAGTATTACTGTGGTGAAGGAAGTATAACAGTTGACGGTATAAGAATAAGAGATCACAAAAAGTTCAAAAACCTTACAGCCGATGAAATAATAATATATTCTTCTAATGTGGGAGCTATAGAAATCGCATTAAAACTTGATCCGGATAGATTTTATAAAAGACTGTTTTCTCTGGGATTTGGAAAATCAACAAAAACATTTCCCGGAGAGGCATCAGGACTTATAAGAAAAGATAAAAGACCTGTAGAAATAGCCTATGCGTCAATAGGACAGAACTGGACAGCAACCCCTATCCAGATAGCAATGGCTTACTCAGCTATAGCAAACGGCGGTTATCTACTGAAACCAAACTTCATAAAACAGATAATAAATAAGGAAACAGGAGATATAAAAAAACCTGAAAAAAAGGTAGTAGGCAAAGTTCTTTCAGATAAATCTGTTGAAATACTTCAAAAAATACTAAAACAGGTTGTTGAGATTGGCACAGCAAAAAAAGGAAGATCCAATTACTTTACAATAGCTGGTAAAACAGGGACTGCACAAAAATACGATCCTAAAATAAAAGCTCTGTCAGACGAGAAATTTTACACATGGTTTGCAGGATACTTCCCAGCAGAAAACCCAAAATTTACAGTCGTAATATTTGCAAACGAACCAAAAAGAATAAAGAAATGGGAATTTATCGGTGGAGGAACAGTGTCTGCCCCTGTTCTAAAAAAGCTTGTTGATCGTATAATGTTTTATTATAAAAGCAAACCAGACAAAAATGGAGGAGAATATGGAAATAAAAACCCATCAAGAAATTGATCAAACTCTTTCAGGAATTCCTACAACAGTTGAAACAGACAGATTTGCCTCTGTTATTCTTGAAATAACCGAAAAAATGAAGGCTGATAAAAAAGGTTTAGTTCACGGAGGTTTTATTTTTTCTGCTGCAGATTACTGTGCAATGCTTTCTGTTAATCATCCAAATGTTGTTCTTTCAAAGGCAGAAGTAAGATTTCTAAAACCTGTTAGGGTGGGAGAACATCTTTTTTTTGAAGGAATAGTTACAGAGAAAAATGAAAACAAGAGAACAGTTGAGGTAACCGCCAAAAACGAAAAAAATGAGATCGTATTTAATGGGAATTTTTATTGCGTTATACCAGAAAAACATGTTCTTGACAGACTGGCAGAATAAATAAACTGTGCTATAATATAACTCTCCATGGCGGGGTAGCCAAGTGGTAAGGCAGGGGACTGCAAATCCCTTATGCGCGGGTTCGATTCCCGCCCCCGCCTCCATAGAAAAATCAATGCTCAAATAAATTTATCAATACTTTAACTGAATTTAACCCATTTGGAATTATTTGGAATTTTTTGGAAATTTCTGGAATTTTTGATCTCATTTTTGCACATAGCAATCATCAAGATTATAAAAAATATACCCATATATCTTATTACTGCCTATCTTTTTATACCACTTTGTACAATGTTTATATGGCTTTTTATGTGCTACCCTTGAATTGCAAATTATCTTTAATTATACTCAAATAATAACAATATTTATTCATAATTTTAATTTAATACAGGGAGGGTTGATATGATTAGAGTTTTAATCTTTCTGGCTTTCCTGTTTTTATCAGGATCATCCCTGGCAGCAGGACTTCATGAAGGACTTGATTGTTTAGGATGCCACGATCCCCATTACGCAAAGGCACAGAAAATCTTCAAAGTAAAAAACGACAAGTACATTAACCCACGAACAGGAAAAAAACCTCAAGACATAAACGCATTGTGCCTGGGATGTCATAACCTAACAGAATTTGGAGGAGCTGGAGTTAGACCTATTTATCTTCATATGACTCATCCTGTAGGAATTAAACCAAACCCTAAAGTCGCCAAAGTACCTGAAAAGTTGTTGAGAAAAGGGATACTTCAATGTGTTAGCTGCCATGATCCTCATCCTTCTAACCCAAATTGGAAGTATCTTAGAGTTGATACAAAAGGAGGATCTCAGGTTGGGGTTTTCTGTATGACCTGTCATCCTGCTAAAGTGGATACGAAATTTTATGGAATACAGTCTGTAAAAATATTTACTTCTATGAATGAAGAGACCGGTAAAGGAGAATTTGCTTTAGATGATCCAAACCTTGTTATATTTAATATAACACCTGACTACATCAAGCCGCTTGGTGATTATCCAAACTCACTCGCACCAGCCTATACAACAGTACCAAATCTGCCATGGATCTACAGTCCAGACCCACAGAATTTACCACCTGAGCTAAAGAATCTAATAAATAAGAAAAAATAATATCACAGGCCCTTCGGGGCTTTTTTTATTACAAGTTCATTTTTAAACCATACATCTTGTTGAGGGAAAGGAATTTGAATTCCTTTCTCTTTGAAAGCATACCATATCATATAATTTAGGTTGCTTTTTGCCAGAGGGACAGGAACTTTTTTAACATTAATCCAGACCAAAAGTTCAAAATTAAGTGAGCTGTCCCCAAACTCAACAAATCTAACTTCAGGCGGTGGATTTTCAAGAACATCTTCAGATTTCTTTGCCACATCAAGAAGGGTATTTCTTACCATATCAACATCTGAAGAATAGGAAACGCCAACAGGAATATGAATTCTTACCGTATTATCCGTATAAGACCAATTTATCAGCTCTCCAGATATAAGATGGGAATTTGGTATTATTATATCTATATTATCAAGTGTTCTTAGAGTAGATGTCCTTATACCTATATCAACAATTTTTCCAAACTTATCACCAAGGGTTATCCAATCACCCCTTTTAACTGTTCTGCTGAAAAGAATTATAAACCCGCTTACAAAGTTGTTAACAATATCCTGTATTCCAAATCCTATACCTAT
>JALVEY010000013.1 GCA_027030485.1 Persephonella sp. | reverse complement strand
GTCATTGCTTCATCGGTTCTGCTTTTGTCTATGCTTCCCCCTTTTTTGATAAATCTTCTAAGATCACCGTCTGTTATTATCCCAACAAGGTTATTATCACTGTCAACAATAAGGGAAGCTCCAAATCCTTTTTCTGACATCACAACAACAGTTTCCTTAAGAGGTGTGTCAGGTTTTACAACAGGAAGCTCGTCCCCTGTATGCATTATTTCATAAACCCTCATCAGCTTTTTGCCTAATGATCCTCCCGGGTGAAATCTGGCAAAATCCTCAGCTGTAAATCCTCTCAGCTCAAGAAGAGCTACAGCGAGAGCATCTCCCAGTGCAAGTGTTGATGTTGATGATGATGTAGGGGCGAGGTTAAGGGGACAGGCTTCTTTCTTCACATTTAAAAAAAGATGAACATCACTCTCTTTTGCAAGGGAGGAATTTGGATTGTTTGTTATGGAGATTACTTTATGCCCCCACCTCTTTATTGTCGGGATTATAGCAAGAAGTTCCGGTGTTTCCCCGCTATTTGATATGGCAAGGATCACATCACCTTTTGAGATCATTCCAAGATCCCCATGTATCGCTTCTGCAGGGTGAAGGAAAAAAGAGGGAGTTCCTGTTGATGCAAGGGTTGCTGCTATTTTTTGTCCTATATGTCCGGATTTTCCCATTCCTGTAACTATCACTTTACCCTGTGTATTTAGCATAAGCTCAACAGCTCTGTTAAAGCTGTCGTCTAACGCTGATATAAGATCCTGTATCGCTTTCTTTTCTTCTTTTAATACCCTTTTACCTATCTCTACAGCCTTAAGCTCTTTCAGGTTCAACCTTTTCTTCTCCTCCATTTTTGAAACCGCACCCTTCACACGGAAGTTTTTTATTTATACCTAACTTATCAAGCTGGTCGAAGCTGTAAGTAACAATCTCCCCAAGATCAGATATGAATGTGATCTCCTCTTTTATAAAATCATACCCTTTTACTCTGAAGTTTTTTCCGTCAATCACAACCTCACTGTCTATCTCAGGAAGGTTTTTTCTGATAGAGTAGTTATCAATCTCAAAAGCAAGACAGCACATCAACCTTCCACAGATTCCAGTAAATTTTGATGGTGTTGGCGGGAGGTTCTGTTCTTCAAGCATCTCAACATTAACAGTATCAAACCTGTCTATAAACAAAGAGCAACAGCACTGGTTTCCGCAAACCCCTATCGCTCCTGCCATCTGAACCCCGTCCCTGACGCCAACCTGTCTCATCTCTATTCTCATTCTTAATTTTTTCGCAAGCTCCTTAACAAGCTGTCTGAAATCAACACGACCCTCAGAAACATAATAAAAAAGTATTTTTGATCTGTTTAGGGGGATGTAAGATTTCAGAAGGTTCATCTTTAGCCCCAGATTTTCAGCCAGCTTTTTACACAGATTCAGGGCTTTTTCAGCCTCTTTTTCGTGTTTATCAAATATTTCTATATCCTTCTTTGTTGCTTTTCTCAAAAATTTGTAAGTAGATGGATTATCAGGATCAGGAACAGACCTTCCAACTACAAGAACAAGTTCCTCACCTTTTTCTGTCTCAACGACAACAAAATCTCCTTTTTGTATATTTTCAGGAACATTATCAAGATCGCTGAATTTATGTGTATCTAAAAATCTAATTCTAACAGTTTTTGTATCTATAGAAACCATTTTATCCTCCTGTTTTGAGATTAAAGTACATTCCTTCAACCGCTAATTTTTTCTTTACACCTTTTGATATAGCCTTCCTTAGCTCCTGATTTTCTTTAATAAATCTATCATAAAAGTCAGGGCTTATATCCCCTTTTAATGTTTTTTTATAAAGGATCTTCTCAACAATATCCATTATCCTGTTTATATCTTCTTGATCAAGTTTATCAAGTATATCTCCCAGAGTAATAATTCCTTCAGGGTGTAATCCGTTTATGGAAAGTATTGTATACAGATCCTTTGCATATTTAAAAAGATTAGGCTTTTTAAGTATCGTTTCAGGTATGCACATACTTCCGTCTGAAAGTGCCACCGCTGTTTTTAACATTTTTTCGTCCATACCTTCAAGGGAAAGTATATGCTGTATCTCTTCAGACTTTAAAGGTCTGAACCTTATCTTTTTGCATCTTGATACGATTGTTGGAAGTAAAAGCTGTTGGTTCGATGTTGTAAGTATTATCATGCTGTCAGAGGGCGGTTCTTCAAGTGTTTTCAGGAGTGCATTGGACGCCTCTACATTCATCTTTTCTGCTTTTTCTATTATTACCGCTTTTTTACCTTTCAGCCTGAGAAAATCAATAACCGATCTTATCTGATCTATCTTTATCTCTTTTTCAGGAGAAATCAGCATTATGTCAGGGTGTGGATTTAGATGGGTGTTTTTGTATATGTTGGATATTGTATTGTCTGTAAGCCTGCAGCTTTCACAATCACTACAGCCAAATCCAAACCCTTTTTCGCACAGGAAAGCCCTTGCAGTCAGAAGGGCTATCAGTTTTTTCCCTGTACAGTCTTTCCCCTCAAAGAGAAATGAGTAAGAACTGTAGCCTTTATCCAAAAAAAGTCTTATTATCTTTTTTGTTTCCTCATGTCCTATCACTTTCATGGCAGTTTAGATTATATTCCTGTTTTTTAAAATCTCTATAACCTGTCTGAATATCTTTTCAGGAGGTTCAAGTCCGTTTAAAACAACAATCCTGTCCCTTTCTTCCTCAGCTATCTTTAAAAATCCCTCCCTTAATTTTTTATGAAAATCTATCTCCTCTTTTTCTATTCTGTCTTTTTCCCTTATTTTCTGAATTCTTTTTAGACCTTCCTCCACAGGAATATCAATCAAAAATGTTATGTCAGGTTTTATACCCTCAGATGCGATGCTGTTGATTTCCTTCACAAAATCAATGTCTAACCCCCGTGCATACCCCTGATATGCGAGGGTTGAGTCTGTAAATCTGTCGCATATAACTGTATAACCCTGATCAATCTTTGGTTTTATCAGGTTGTGGATATGAAAATTCCTGTCAGCTTCATACAGGAAAAGCTCGGCAAGGGGAGGGAAGATCTCATCTGAATGGGACAGGAGGATCTGTCTTATTTTTTTGCCCGTTTCTGTTCCTCCCGGCTCTTTTGTCAAGATTACCTTTTTGTTTTTTTCAATCAGATAGTTGTGGAGCATAACAGACTGGGTTGATTTTCCTGCCCCTTCTATCCCTTCAAATGTTATAAAGTATCCTCTCATCTTGTTTCCTGCTGAATTTAATCAGACAGATTATACAATAATTGAGCAAGATCATACTTATTATAATTTATTGGGATATAATGAAAGGCAAAATAAAATGGAGGTGTATGTTATGACTCAGGAACAAAAGGAAAAAGTTCAGATAGATAGGGCAAAGGTTGAAGAGGTTCTTGAAAAGATAAGACCTGCCCTCAGATTTGACGGCGGAGATGTTGAGCTTGTTGATATAGGTGAGGACGGAACGGTCTATGTAAGACTGATGGGAGCATGCCACGGGTGTGCCATGTCTCTTGTTACCCTAAAAGGTGGAATTGAGATGAAGCTGAAAGAGGAAATTCCTGAGGTGAAAGAGGTTGTTGCTGTAAACCTTGATCAGGGATTTGGAGGGTTTTAATCAGCCCTCCCTCAGTATTTTCATCTCTCTGAGGAAGATCTCTCTTATCTCCTTTTTGGTTTTAATAAGCTTATCCCATAGATTGTCCGGTTCTATGCCGAAAGAGTGGGAAATCCTGTAAAGGAAGGGCGAGTTTCTGTATATCTTTGACAGTCCTATTCCTTTTATCATTCTGAGTCTTGCCTCAACTTCCCTCAGAAATATGTAATCATCAATCAGATTTTTTTTAAACAGTTCTACACCCTGAAGTATACTTGTTATCCGTTCTCCACTTTTTAAGGTATAAATCTGGATCAGGAATTCTATATCTGTTATTCCTCCTTTTCCAAGCTTTATGTCTATCTCCTCAGGAGTTTCCCTGACAAGCCCTTCAAGCCTGAACCTCATATCAACAGCCTCGTTGATAAACTCTTTGTCAACAGGTTTTCCAAAAAGAAAGTCCTCAATCAGACCGTCCATCTGTTTCTTTACCTCAGGATCTCCTGTTATAAATCTTGCCTTAGTCCATGCAAGCCTCTCCCAGACCCGTGCTTCTTTTTCAAAGTAGTTTTTATAAAAAGATAAAGATGGAGAAAGCTCTCCCCCCTTTCCAAAAGGTCTGAGCCTCAGATCTATGTTGTAAAGAATTCCCTCTCCAGAGTAAGAGGTAAGAGCCTTTACTATGTTCTGTGGAATTTTTAAAAGTTTGTTTTTACTATCTTCATCTTTGAACACAAACACCAGATCAAGATCTGATCCCACATTCATCTCCCTGCTTCCCAGCTTTCCAAGTGAGTAAATGGCAAACTCCTTTCCATCAAAATGTCTGTAAAGGCTGTCAAGGATAAAGTCTGCAAGATTAGAAAGAGCCGTATTTATCTCCACAAGTCTCTCCTCAGGGTTTTCCCTGTGGATTTTTGAAAGGTATCTGAGGGATACAAGAACCTCAACTATTTTCTTAAGCCTTTTTAATCTGTCAATAAAATCCTTTTTTTTAGATATTATGGAAAGCTCTTTTTCAAAGTCTTCCCTTTTTTCAGGGACCTCTTCTATCCCGAATGCCCAGTCTAAAAGCTCCCTATCTTTTGATATTAGATCGGATATGTAGTCTGAGAATTTTGCTATATTCAGCATAAACTCAACAAGGTTAGGATTTTGCTCAAGGGCAGAAACAAAGACCCACAGCATTCCGCCATCAACCATCATTTTTCTGAAGTTCAGCAGAAAGTCTTCCCTGTCCGGAAATTCCTTTAGTTTCTTTTCTAATAGGGGAATAAACTCAAAAAGAACCTCCTTTGAGTTCTCTGAAAGCTCTATGTATATCTTGCTGAAAAATATATCCTTAAACATTTTCAGAGCCCATTTTGGATCTTTAAACCCGATGGACTTCAGATAATCAACAGCTTCATCTTCATAATGCTTTGTTAGAATAAACCTCTGAAGGCTGGTTAGCTTGACATCTATATCAGGAGACAGCCCTGTAAAAAGATCCTTTATCTTGTTTTTGTAAAACTGAAGCTTTTTT
>JALVEY010000012.1 GCA_027030485.1 Persephonella sp. | reverse complement strand
TTATCCCCTTGATTTTGTCGGAAGACTTGATGATACGGCACAGTTTGTTGCTGGTAGAAAATGGGGAGAAATTGAATTTCCAGCAGGATTTGGAAGGGATCTTTCTCCTGAAGAAAAATATATTAAAGAGATGGACGAAAAATCGGGAGCTTCACTAAAGCTTACTATTCTTAATCCAAAAGGAAGAATATGGACGCTCGTTGCAGGTGGTGGAGCCTCTGTTGTTTACTCTGATACAGTTGCAGATCTTGGAGCCGTAAAAGAACTTGCAAATTACGGAGAGTATTCAGGTAATCCATCAAGAGCAGAGACAAGAGAATATGTTAAAACTGTCTTTGATCTTATGACCAGAGAAAGACACCCTCAGGGGGATAAGATACTCATAATCGGTGGTGCTATAGCTAACTTCACAGATGTCGCAAAAACATTTGAAGGTATCATAGATGCGATGAAAGAGTATGCTGACAAACTAAGAAAAGTTGGCGTAAGAATATATGTAAGGAGAGGAGGACCAAACTACGAGATAGGTCTTAAAAAGATAAAAGAAGCAGCCGAAGAATTAGGTCTTCCAATTGAGGTTTACGGACCTGAAACCCACATGACAGAAATAGTGAAAAAAGCTATTGAAGAAAACAAAGTAACAGCTTAAAAAATATTAGGATTATAAGGAGGTTAACTAAATGAGCAAACCTGACTACTTACTGTTTGATAGAAACACTAAAGCGATTTTCTGGAATTTAAACAGAAATGCAATTCAAAGAATGCTTGATTATGATTATGTGGTTGGGAGAGATCCATCGGTTGTTGCAATTGTAGCACCAACACAGTCAAGAAAGTTTGACAAGTTTTTCTACGGTACACAGGAAATAATGATACCTATATACAAATCAACAACAGACGCAGCAAAGGATTTTCCTGAAGCTGACGTTCTGCTGAACTTCGCCTCTTTTAGAACAGCTTACGACGTTACTATGGAAGCTCTTGACATACCAACCATTAGAACTATAGCAATCACAGCAGAAGGTATTCCTGAGAGATTTGCAAGAATTATGAGAATTAGAGCTAAAGAACTTGGAAAGTGGATAATAGGACCTGCAACCGTTGGAGGTATAGCTCCCGGAGCTTTCAGAATAGCTAACACAGGTGGGACAATAGAAAATATTGTTAATTCTAAGCTACACAGACCCGGCTCTGTTGGTCTTGTTACAAGGTCTGGAGGACTTTTTAATGAACTTTCCAACGTTATAGCAAGAAATGCCAACGGTATAGCTGAAGGAATAGCGATAGGCGGTGACAGATACCCCGGAACAGACTTTCTTGATCATCTCCTCAGATACGAGAAAAACCCTCAGGTTAAGTTTATGGTTCTCCTTGGTGAAGTTGGTGGAACATTAGAGCTTAGAGTTGCAGAAGCGATAAAAGAAGGAAAGATAACCAAACCTGTTATAGCATGGTGTATAGGAACCATCTCCAAGCATTTCGGCGGGGAGGTTCAGTTCGGACACGCAGGGGCAAAAGCCGGTGCAGAAGCAGAAACAGCAGATGCTAAAAATGCAGCATTAAGAGAAGCTGGTGCACTTGTTCCATCTTCTTTCAATGAACTTCCTGAGCTTATCAGGGGAGTTTATGAAGAACTCCATGCAGAAGGTAAAATACCTGATATTAAAGAGCCTGAAGTTCCTCCAATCCCTGAGGATTATGCTAAAGCTGTTAAGGCTGGGAAGATCAGAAGACCAACTAACTTTATATGTACAATATCTGACGACAGAGGAGAAGAGGCTACTTACTGCGGTGTTCCTATTTCTGAGGTTGTTGAAAAAGGCTACTCAATAGCCGATGTAATTGGACTACTCTGGTTCAAGAGAAAGTTTCCAGACTGGGCTTCAAACTTCCTTGATATGGTAATCAAGGTTGTTGCTGATCACGGACCTGCCGTATCAGGAGCACACAACACAAAAGTAACAGCAAGAGCAGGGAAAGATCTCATGTCCTCAATCGTCACAGGTATCCTCACCATAGGTCCAAGATTTGGTGGTGCAATTGATGGAGCAGCAAAATACTTTAAGATGGCAAAAGAGAAAGGAATGGATCCTGTAGAGTTTGTTGATTATATGAAAAAGGTTGAAAAAATACCTATCCCCGGAATTGGACACAGGATAAAATCAACAAAGAACCCAGACAAGAGGGTTGAACTACTGAAAAACTTTGCAAAAGAAAACTTCCCAAGCACCGAGCTTTTAGAATACGCCCTTGAGGTTGAAAAAGTTACCACATCAAAGAAAGAAAATCTTATTCTTAATGTTGACGGAACAATCGGTGTTCTCCTTGTGGACATGTTCAGAGCTTTAGGATACAAAGACGAAGAGATTGACGAGCTGATAAGTGCAGGGGCATTCAACGCCTTCTTCGTACTTGGAAGAACAATAGGGTTTATCGGACATTATCTTGATGAGAAAAGACTTGATATGCCTCTGTATAGACATCCAACAGACGATATCCTTTATGATGTTAAAAGACCAGAGGGAGCATAAATTATTTATGGGGGCTTTAGCCCCCATTTTTATTTGAGTTTTTTAAGATCCTCTTTTAATTTTTCTTTGTTGTAGATCTCTTCAAGCTCTTTTTTGGTTTTCCAGTTAAGATAAAGGGCATAAGGTATAGTTATTAGAATTATAGCTAATACTAAAATAAACAATAACGCAGATATAAAAATAGATGCAAAAAGAACCAGCCCTGCAATAATGTAAAACCAGACTTTAGTTACAAAATTCATAAATATCTCCTATATAAAAAATGTTTCCCTAAAATATAAGTTAAAAATAATCACAAAGCAATTGAGATTTTCATACTTTTAATATTTTATAATTGATATAATAATCTGTTAGTTTTTCTGATCTTTAAAAAAATTGTTTAAAAGGATCAATATCTTGTCAATCACATAAAATTACACTTTTTTGGATCTCATTCTCAGTGAGATTTTTATTGATTTTTGTCCCTAAGAAAAGATTTTCAATAATTTGGCGATCTCCAGTATTTTTTACAGGATTGGAGGTTGACGGGAAATAAATTTAATTTGACAGAGATTGCCGTTTTTTGTATATTTAAGAAAAGTAAGATATATCAATGGTTTCTTGTCAATAGAATAGGAAACAGATTGAATTGGTTTTTAGAGTGCCTATAAGGAATTGAAACATAAATAATATTCTTTTTCAAGGATTTTATTTAATTGTTTTTAGAGTGCCTATAAGGAATTGAAACTTTGTTTTGTTGATTTTGGAGGCAGCTATTCCTCAAACAGTTTTTAGAGTGCCTATAAGGAATTGAAACATAATAAGAAAAAAAATATCAGAAACAGTTCAATCATCTGGTTTTTAGAGTGCCTATAAGGAATTGAAACCAACACTTGAATATATCGGCTGGCAAGATAAAGACAGTTTTTAGAGTGCCTATAAGGAATTGAAACATATTTCTCCTTCCTTTTTTGCTACTTCTGCTGAAAGTTTTTAGAGTGCCTATAAGGAATTGAAACTGCAGAACGAAAAAATAAGAAATGCTCTTGGAAAAATATTTGTTTTTAGAGTGCCTATAAGGAATTGAAACACATTAATTTAGGAGGTGTTTAGTTATGGTGAATGTGTTTTTAGAGTGCCTATAAGGAATTGAAACGTTTTTCCTTTAGTTTTGTGTTGTCTTGTTTCCGTTGTTTTTAGAGTGCCTATAAGGAATTGAAACCACATTTCTTCATTTTCTTACCTCCATTTTATTCCAAAAGTTTTTAGAGTGCCTATAAGGAATTGAAACGCTCTGGCCTTACGGCCATGCGGGTTAGCGGGCGTTTCAGTTTTTAGAGTGCCTATAAGGAATTGAAACTCAAAACATATCTGAAATATTGAATTTTCTTGGCAGTTTTTAGAGTGCCTATAAGGAATTGAAACAGTGAAATTTCAGTTTCTATCTCAAACCCGTGTGATGTTTTTAGAGTGCCTATGAGGAACTAAAATCATCACTGCCGTTTGTAAGGCTGGAAAAAGTAAAAGCTTTGATATTACGGAACTTTTTGACGAAAAGAGAAAAACATTTATTCCAAAAAGAGAGCTTGAATCAATTTTGAAAAAAAATAGATTTGAAAGAATTCATAAGACTATAGAAGATAGGTTTATTAAAAATCTGGAAATGCTTGATATGTCTTCAAAGGAAAGATTTCTGGAAACTTTTGCAAGTCTTTGGAAAAAAAAGAAATCTTTCAAAGAACATATTAAAACAAGGTTAAGATATAAGCATGTTCCAGAAAGAAACGCAGAGATGTTTTATGCAAAAAAGATATTTGAAGTTCTGGCAAGCCACAATAAAGTTATTATAGAAAAAACAGGGAAAGTTAATTACATACAAAATGAAGACTGGATAGTGGTTCTTACGAAACAGGGGAAAATTAAGACTGCTTTCAAATTAGATATACCATTGCAAAAATGGAAAAATTCCCATAAATTTATGGGAAAAGATGAGGTAGAAAATTATGAAAGTAAACAAATTAAAACAGTTGCTCAGAGGATATTGGGCAGGATTAGAAAGTTTTGATATAGAAGAGGAAGAAGAGGCTAATCTTATATTTCTTTATAGACAAGAACTTGAAGAAAATAAGCATCTTCTTTCAAAAAAAGATAAAGAAAAATTGTATGAGTATGACCTTAAAGCTTTAGAACTTTATGAGAAGTATAAAAACTTTAAAACAGAAGCTGTTGATTGGCTAAAAGAAACAGTTAAAATTTTCAAATCTGACCTTTCCCCTCAACTCAAATAGAAAACTTTAGAAAGTTTTAGAAAAGTTTTCGTCCTTTCTCTCTGGTTTTCATTATCTTTTTTCTAAAACACTCTGGAGAAATTCC
This sequence comes from Persephonella sp., assembly GCA_027030485.1. Lineage (GTDB taxonomy): Bacteria > Aquificota > Aquificia > Aquificales > Hydrogenothermaceae > Persephonella_A. Next base: position 247 of record JALVEY010000012.1, on the reverse strand, counting down.
GTGCATAACAATAAGGAGATACAAGGAAATACAGATTAAGTTTCAAAGATAAAACGGAAAATCCTCTTAATCTTATAGATATGGTAGTTTATTTAGATGATTCTTTATTTTTTAAAATACTTGTGAGCAGTTAAAACATTGTTTTTAAAAAGTGGATTACATTTTTTTCACTATATTAAACACTTTTGCACAAAACTCCAGATCAGATGTTAGCTTAAGGGCATAATTTAAGTCTTTGTGAGCCGAA
>JALVEY010000011.1 GCA_027030485.1 Persephonella sp. | reverse complement strand
TCTCAGGTCTCTGTCCTGTGATTGCCGTAAGATCTTCCACAGCCCTGTCAAGCTGTTTTATATCCTGAACAGCCTCACCAACTCCCATGTTTACAACGATCTTCTTTATCCTTGGTATTTCCATAGGTGATCTGTATCCAAACCTTTCCATAAGCTTCGGGGCTACTTCCTCTTCATATTTTTTTCTAAGCCTTGGAATATATCTCTCTGCAACTGCCATTATCTTTTACCTCTTTACTTTTTTTCTTTTTCCCAGATTATGTCTATTGTTTCACCTGTTTTCTTGTTAAATCTCTCTTTTATGATTTTGTTTCCTTCTTCTTTTATTCTTATTCCTATTTTTACCCTTTGACCTGACTTTTCATCGTAATACATAACATTTGATATATGGACAGGTCTTTCTATCTCAATTATTCCACCTTCCTGAACACCTTCTATATGTTTCAGGTGTTTTTTACCTATATTTACACCTTCTATCACAACCCTTATCTTGTTTGGATCGCTGTTTCTTATTATCTGTTTTATTTTTCCTGTTTTTCCTTTTTCTTTTCCGGCTATTACTATGACTGTATCACCTTTTTTTAGTTTTGTTTTAACCATTTTTTATATTACCTCCGGTGCCAGTGAAACTATTCTGTAAAATCCTTTTGCCCTTATTTCCCTTGCAACAGGGCCGAGAATACGGGTTCCTATAGGCTCAAGGTTGTTGTTAAGAAGAACAACAGCGTTGTCATCAAATTTTATGTAGCTCCCGTCAGGTCTTCCAACCTCTTTTGCTGTTCTAACAACTACAGCTTTATAAACCTTTCCTTTTTTTGCTGTTCCGTTAGGTATAGCATCTTTAACTGTTACGGTTATAACATCTCCAAGTGTGGCAAAATCTGTCTGTTTCCCGAAGTTCACCTTTTTAGGTATACCTATACACTGAACTTTTTTTGCTCCTGAGTTGTCAGCTGTATTTAGATACGTCCCTCTTCTAATCATTTCCTACTCCTCACAATAAAATAGGGTTGTTCCCGCCCTTTCAGGCGGAAAGACAAATTAATATTTTAATATTTATAGATGGCAAAATCAAGACTGCTGTGAGATTATCTCAACAACGACCCATCTTTTTAGCTTTGATATAGGTCTCGATTCTCTTATTCTTACGATATCACCAGCTTTGCACTTATTTTCAGGATCATGGGCGTAAAATTTTGATGTTTTTTTAATTCTTTTTCCGTAAAGGGGGTGAGGAAGTTGTCTCTCAACAGCTACAACAACAGTTTTATCCATTTTGTCCGATACTACCTTTCCTACAAACTCCTTTCTTCCTGATTTGACCGCCATTATTTACCTCCACCTTGGGCTTGAAGCTCTCTTTCTCTCAGGATCGTCAGGATCCTTGCTATATCTCTTTTTGTCTGTCTTATTTCTGACGGCTTTTCAAGACCGCCTACAGCGTTTTGAAATCTGAGATTCATAAGTTTTTTCTTAAGTTCAACAACCTTTTCCTTAAGCTCATCATCTGTAAGTTTTCTAAGTTCTTCTGCCTTCATCTTACGACCTCGCCTTTACAAGTCTTGTTTTTATTGGAAGCTTATGACCAGCTTTTCTAAATGCTTCTGCTGCGACCTCTTCCGGAACACCTGCAACCTCAAAAAGTATATGCCCCGGTTTAACAACAGCAACAAAATGGTCAAGATCACCTTTACCTTTTCCCATTCTTGTTTCTGCAGGTTTTCTTGTTACAGGTTTATGGGGAAAAACCCTTATCCAGACTTTAGCTCCTTTTTTAGCTTCCCTGACTATCGCAATACGGGCTGACTCTATCTGCCTTGATGTCATCCAGCAGGGCTCAAGAGCCTGAAGACCGTACTCTCCGAAGGCAACAAAATTTCTTCTGTTCGCCTTCCCTTTCATTCTTCCTCTATGCTGTCTTCTCCATTTTATCTTTTTAGGTTGTAAAAGCGACATCTAATTTCCTCCTGTTTTTTATTAAACTGTGTGGAGTTCTTCTTCTATTTTTTTCAGAACCTCTTCTTTTTGCTCTGCAAGTTTATCCCCTTTGTAAATCCATACCTTTATTCCCAAAATCCCGTATTTTGTTGAAGCCCTTGCTGTTCCGTAATCTATTTCTGATCTGAGCGTCTGAAGGGGCATCCTTCCTGCCATAAACCACTCTTTTCTCGCAAGATCAACACCGCCGATCCTTCCACCTACCTGAACCTTTATCCCTTTTGCACCCGCTTTCATGGCATTATCTATTGCTCTTTTCATCGCTCTTCTATGGGAAACCCTTCTTTCAAGCTGGAGGGCTATGTCTTCTGCCACAAGCTTAGCATTAAGCTCAGGTTTCTTCACCTCATCTACATTCACAAGGACCTCTTTTGCATCTGTTAATGCAAGAAGTATCTTGTTAAGTTCTTCAACTTCTGATCCTTTTCTACCTATAACTATTCCAGGCTTTGAAGCGAGGATTTTTACTCTTATTTTTTCTCCAAGTCTCTCAATTAAAACATCTGCTATGCCGGCCTGTTTGTATTTTTCTTCAATAAATCTTCTTATTTTCAGGTCTTCGTGCAGAACTTTACCGTACCTTTTTTTATCTGCAAACCATTTTGATTTCCAATCTGTTGTTAACCCTAATCTAAACCCTGTTGGATGTACTTTTTGACCCACTTTTTTTCCTCCTTACTGCCTTTCAGCTAATGTTATAAAAATGTGAGAAAATCTTCTCTTTTTAGGTGTTGCTCTACCGTAAGCTCTTGGCATATACCTTTTGAGTATAGGACCATCTTCTGCTCTTATCTCTTTGATATACAGGTTGTCAATATCCATATCCTTTATCTCTGCATTGGCTATAGCACTTTTCAAAAGTTTTTCAACTATTCTTGCCGCCCTTTTGTTCATTCCGTGTAGAAGGGCAAGCGCTACACCAACATCTTTCCCTCTTATCTGGTTAATTACCTGTCTTGCTTTTGTAGGAGATGTTCTTGCGTATCTTAAAACAGCTCTCGCTTCTAAATTTTTTGTTGCTTCAGCCATTTCTTTTCACCTCTTATTTTTTCTTAACCGCTTTAGCTGATTTATCAGGGTGTCCTCTAAAGGTTCTTGTTAGAGAAAACTCTCCAAGCTTGTGTCCAACCATCTCAGGCTGGATATAAACCGGTATAAATTTCATTCCGTTATATACAGCTATTGTGTGTCCCACCATCTCTTCTGTGATTGTGCATGCCCTATCCCATACTTTGATGATCTTCCTTTCTCCGGTTTCATTCATTTTTCTTATTTTTTTGAGTAGTTTTTCATTCACATAAGGGTTTTTATTTCTTTCGTTCCACTTTCCTTTATATCCCATTGCTATTTACCTCTACGTTTTATGATGAATTTGTCAGAGTATTTTGCACCGCGTCTTGTTTTATAGCCTTTTGTAGGCTGACCCCATGGTGATACCGGATGCTTTCCAAAGGTTTTCCCTTCACCACCACCGTGTGGGTGATCTACAGGATTCATCGCTGTTCCTCTTACCGTTGGTCTGATCCCAAGCCATCTTGCTCTACCAGCTTTACCAAGTTTTACAAGCTCATGCTCAGCAAGACCAACAACACCGACTGTAGCCATACATTTTTTATGGACAAGTCTTATCTCCCCTGAAGGAAGTCTTATCTGAATGTAATCCCCCTGTCTTCCAAGTATCTGTGCAGACATCCCTGCAGCTCTTGCAAGCTGTCCACCTTTTCCAGGGGTAAGTTCTATGTTGTGGATGAATGTACCTACAGGTATGTTTTCAAGGGGAAGAGCGTTTCCTATTTTTATCTCTGCATCTGGACCTGCAACGACTGTGTCGCCAACCTTCAGCCCTTCAGGCCATATTATGTACCTTTTCTCACCGTCTGCATAGTGGAGAAGTGCTATTCTTGCTGATCTGTTAGGATCGTACTCTATTGCAGCAACCTTTGCAGGTACTCCCCATTTATCCCTTTTAAAATCAATTATTCTGTATTTTCTCTTGTGTCCTCCACCTTTATGTCTTACTGTTATTCTTCCCTGGTTGTTTCTTCCTGCTTTTTTTACAAGAGGCTCAACAAGAGATTTTTCAGGCTCTTTTTTTGTTATTTCAGAAAAATCATAAAGTATCGCATGCCTTGTTCCGTTTGTAACAGGCTTTAACTTTCTAACACCCATTTTATTTCACCTCTATATTAGTTCTGCTATATTTATTGGTTTTTCAGATTCTATTTTGAGTATCGCTTTTTTCCATTTTTTTGTGTAGCCAGGTTTTCCGTACCCGACCCTTTTCTGTTTTGGTTTTACTATCATTGTTCTAACTTCTTTTACCTTTACCCCGAATATTTCCTCAACAGCTTTCCTTATTTCTATTTTGTTTGCATCAAGAGCAACTTCAAAAACAAGTTTATTTTCTTTTTCATTCAGATTAACAGCCTTTTCTGTTAGAACCGGACGAATTAATATGTCATAAGGTGTTCTGACTTTCATTACCCTAACCTCTCATTGATTTTTTCAGCTGCAGATTTTGTTATCAGAATATGATCAGCATTCAAAATATCGTATGTGTTCAGTCCTTCAACAAGAAGAACCTTCGCTTTCGGAAGGTTTCTGAATGATCTAACAATGTTCTCATCTTTTTCAGAAAGAACGAGAAGCACTTTAGACTGATCAAGTCCGAAGTTTTTCAGAACTTCTATCGCTTTTTTTGTTTTTGGCTGATCAAATGTGAAGTCCTCTATTATTGTGATCTCTCCATCTTTAAGCTTCATGGAAAGAACACCTTTAAGGGCTTTTTTTCTAACTTTTTTAGGAAGTGCATAGTAATAATCCCTTGGGTGAGGACCGTGTGCTACTCCTCCACCAACAAATATATTCGCTTTTCTATCCCCATGTCTTGCATTTCCTGTTCCTTTCTGGGGGAGAATCTTTCTTCTTGAACCTCTGATTTCTGCTCTTGTTTTTGTTGAGGCTGTTCCTGCCCTTCTTGAGGCAAGCTGCCACCTTATAACTTCCCATACTGTATGTTCTTTAACTTCTGTATTAAAGATAGAATCGTTCAGTTCTATCGTTCCTACATTCTCTTTTTTCACATTTACCACATTAGCTTCCATTTAAGCCACCTCTTTCTGATTTTTAAGAAGCATAAGTTGCCTTAGCTCTTTCTAATTTTCTTTTTCCTTTT
>JALVEY010000010.1 GCA_027030485.1 Persephonella sp. | reverse complement strand
TATATCTGATGGTTTTCATTTTCAGCTCCCCAGATAGATTTAGTAAGGGAGGGTGACGGGACTTGAACCCGCGACCCCAAGGGCCACAACCTTGTGCTCTGCCAGCTGAGCTACACCCTCCGTAAGAACTTTATATTATATGATTGTTTACCCTTTTTTTCAAGATTTTGTATCGTCTCAGAATATAATGAATACTAACTACAGATTTACCAGATAAGGTTAGAAACGTTAGTATGATAAAATAATATTCTAATTATTTATTTAAGGGGTTTATAAATGTCAGAAATTATCAAACAGCCTATTGAGGAAGAGGTAAAGTCTGCTTATTTAGATTATGCGATGTCTGTTATCGTCGGAAGGGCGATACCGGACGTGAGGGACGGGCTTAAGCCTGTTCAAAGAAGAATTCTTTATGCTATGAACGAGCTTGGTTTATATCCAAATAAGCCGTATAAAAAGAGTGCAAGGATTGTTGGGGAATGTTTTGTTGCAGGAACTCTTGTTAATACAGAAAAAGGGTTAAAACCTATTGAAAAGATAGAACGTGGAGAGAAGGTTTATACGCAAAAAGGACTAAGAGAGGTTACTGAGCTTTTTATTATGCCGCCACAACCTCTATTAGAGATCAAGCTTGAAACAGGTGTTATTAACAAAGTAACAAAAGGACAAATGTTTAAGGTTTTTGATGAAACTTTAACATTTGTATGGAAAAGGGCAGATGAATTAAAAGAAGGCGATTATGTTGTCTTGTCAGCAAAAGAGCCTGTTATTTCTGAATATCAATCTATAAATAGACTGAAAATAGATGAAGATATTGCTTACTTGTTAGGACTGTTTTTTGCAGATGGTTGGATTGATAAAGATAAAAGAGGATATAAAAGAATTGCATTTGGATTAGATGATAAATCTGTGTTAGATAGAATAAATAAAATTTTACTGAAGAAATTCGGTAAAAAAGAAAACATCCAGCATAAAAAAAACCATTATATTTTGAAAATTAATGGAATAAATATAAATGACCAATTGATACAGACATTAAACATAGAAAATAAGAAGTCTGAAAATATTTCTATTCCAGATTTTATCTTCCAGTCCCCTAAAAGTGTTGTTTTCTCTTTTCTAAGTGGATTTATTGATGGTGATGGAAGTGTTTATATAAATAGAAATGTCCTTAATATAACTTCTATTTCCGAAAAATTTATTAGAGAGCTACAGATTTTATTATTCCAATATGGAATTGTAAGTAAATTATTTGTATCTCAACCTAAAGAAAATAAAGTGGGAAATAAAATAATAAAGAGTAAAAACAAAGTTTACTCTTTAGAAATTAATGGTCATTTCCTGAAAAGGCTTGCAGAGGGATTAAATCTTTCTCATACTGTAAAAAGAAATAGGCTTAGCCAGCTTAGGAAATTTAAGCAGTCTAAATTTGATGAAATACCATTTATTGCCTCTAAAATCTTTAAAGAGTTTTCTGAAAAACATTTAGGTGGAGGATGGTATTTATCTAAAGAAGAAAAAAAGGTTAGGGCAGGTATCAAATACCCAGATGGAACAAAAATTAGATACACAAAAGATTTATCTGAAAAAATCAAGCTTTACAAAAATTCTATTTTTACGCTCGGGATTTATAAAAAATTGGAGATAATAGGCTCAAGATACAAAGATTTTATTGATACTGTAATTAGAGACAATCTATTCTTCGTTAAAGTAAAAAGTATAAGAGAAATAGAACCAGAGATAACTTATGATATTCAAGTTGCAGAAGAACATGAATTTATAGCAAATGGAGTTCTATCTCATAATTGTCTTGGTAAATACCACCCACACGGTGATACATCAGTCTATGATGCCCTTGTCAGAATGGCTCAGGATTTTACCCTTAGATATCCTCTCATTCAGGGTCAGGGGAACTTTGGTTCAATAGATGGTGATCCTCCGGCAGCGATGAGATACTGTGTTGTTGGAGATACCTTAATCCACACAGATAAAGGTCTTATAAAAATAAAAGATATTGTTCCAAACAGCAAAGAAAACTCAGATAATCCTATAGATATAAAAATCCAGTCTTTAAACAGAAAAATTAACAGCTCTGACATGTTCTTTAATAGCGGAAAACATAAAACCATAAGAATAGAAACAGAAGAAGGCTACGAAGTGGAAGGAAGTCTTAACCACCCTGTTTTAACATGGATTACAGATAAGAACGGCAAACCTGTTTATAAATGGAAAACCCTTGACCAGATAAAAGCTGGGGATTATGTGATAGTCAGCAGAATAAATGATATAGAACCTACTGAGGATTTACTTACAGAGGAAGAGGCTATTTTGCTTGGTTCTCTTGTTTCTGAAGGCTATATCTCAGACAATAGAGTAGGATTTAATAACACAGATGAGGATTTTGCAGACCAGTTTGAAACAGTACTTGTCGGTAGTTATGGGACTTCTATCTGCGGATATGAAAGAAAGCTCAAAAGTGGAAAAACACTGATTGAGTATCAGGTTCATCAAAAGGAAGTTATTGAAGATATAAAAGAAAAAGGTTTTAATCAAAAATCAGCAGATAAAGAAGTGCCTTATACAGTTTTAAGGTCTTCAAAGAAAATCCAGAGAGCATTTTTAAAGGCACTTTTTGAAGGAGATGGCTCTGTTTACAAAGGTAAGGGAACCGTTGTTATTTCTTACTCTTCAAAAAGCAAAAAACTTTTAAAACAACTGCAGGTTTTACTCCTGAACTTTGGAATTATTTCAAGAATTCACAGGGATAAACAAAATTACAGGCTTATCATCTCTGGCTGTGAAAATGTGAAACTATTTAAAGAAAAAGTGGGATTTTTAAGCACAAAACAGAAAAAACTGGAAAGACTTTTAAGAGATTTAAATGCAAAGGATATGGCAAACAGCAAAACTGACTTTATTCCTTTTATAGCCGACTACATAAGAAAAAAATACAGAGGAAAGGGCTTCAATGAATGGCTTTCAAAACACAACATAGACAGGTATCAAAAGATTGAGAAATACTGGGAAAAATTATCCCAGATATTAGATGTAGAGGATTTAGCCCTATATAGAGAGCTTCTTGAAAACAGATACTATTTTGCGAAGGTTAAAACTGTAGAAGACACAGGGGAAAAAGTTGTTTATTCAATCAGGGTAAACAGTCAGTGCCACTCTTTTGTTGGAAATGGGATAATCAACCACAACACAGAAGCCCGTCTTACAAAGCTTGCTATGGAGATGCTGGCAGATATTGATAAAAACACTGTTGATATGAGGGAAAACTTTGATGCCTCTTTAATGGAGCCGGAAGTTCTGCCAGCCAAGTTTCCAAACCTTATATGCAATGGTGCAGCCGGTATTGCTGTTGGGCTTTCAACAAACATTCCTCCCCACAACTTTACGGAGATTGCAGAAGCCCTCAAGTATCTTGCAGAGTTCCCAAATGCTACTGTTGAAGAACTCTGCCAGTTTGTGAAGGGTCCTGACTTTCCAACGGGCGGTGTACTGATAACACCTAAAGAGGAGATAATAAAGATATATCAGGACGGGAGAGGTTCTGTTGTTGTAAAAGGGAAGGCAAGGATAGAAAGGCTTCCCGGAAACAGGCACAGAATAATAATCTACGAGATACCGTATCAGGTTAACAAGGTAGAGTTTATAAAAAGAATAGCCGAGCTTGTAAGAAAGGGGCAGGAAAAAGGTATATCAGACCTTAGAGATGAGTCTGACAGAGACGGAATTAGAATAATAGTTGAACTGAAAAGGGAGGCAGATCCTGAAAAGGTTCTTAAAAAGCTTTACAGAAGAACACAGCTTCAAAAATCAATACCTATAAACTTTACTGTACTGGTTGGAAAACAGCCTAAAACTCTTGATCTAAAAGGAATACTATGGGAGTTTATAAAACACAGGATAGAGGTAATAACAAGAAGAACACTTTATGATCTTGAAAAGGCGGAAAACAGGCTTCATATAGTTGAAGGTCTTCTAAAAGCCCTTGAAAATGCAGACAGGGTTATTGAGATAGTCAGGGGATCAAGAGATGTTTCATCTGCCAAAGAACTGCTGAAAGCTGAGTTTGGTCTAACAGATATCCAGTCTCAGGCAATACTTGATATGAGGCTTTCAAGATTTACAGCCCTTGAGGGAGATAAGCTGTATCAGGAAGCTGATGATCTTAGACTTAAGATAGAAGAATATCAGAGAATACTTTCCTCCGAAGAAGAAAAGATAAGAGTTTTCATTCAAGAAGTAGATGAGCTTGTTGAAAAGTTCGGTGATGAAAGAAAAACAATGGTTATTGAGGAAAAAGGTGAACAACTTACATTTGAGGAAGACTACATACTTGCTGTCTTAAGCTCAGGAAGAATAATAAACAGAAAGTTTGATGAAAAAGAGGAAAAAGATCAGGTTTACCAGAAAGTCTTAAATGAGGTTATAACAACCGTCAAGCCCGGAGAAAAACTTATATCAATTCAGGAGATAAAAAGTTCAACACCTATAGCATTTATAACAGACAGAGGAAGGGCTTACTGGAGTCTGGTTGCTGACCTTCCAAAAGGAGAAGGAAAGATAAACATAGAAGAAGGAGAGATAATAGGAACAGCTTTCAAAGGTGAAGGGGAAGAAGATAGGCTGTTCTTACTTACAGAAAAAGGCGTTATAAAAAGAATGTCCTATGAGGACATATTCTATAAATCACAGAACCACCTTATAATCCCCCTCCCCGATGGAGACAGGGTTGTTACAGCCTTCGCAGACGATCACCCATCTGTTCTGGCTGTTTACACCAGAAAGGGAGATCTTCTTATGTTTGACAGATCACAGGTAAGGGTAACAGGGGATAAAGCAAAAGGAGTTGAGGCTATTGATCTTGATGAAGGGGATAAGGTAAAGGGCGGATTTTTGATAAACAGTGAGGAGTATGTGCTGACCATAACAGAAAAAGGATACACAAAGCTTGTCAGGAAAGAGGAGTTTTACACAAAAGAAGGAAAGCTGAAAAAAAGAGGACAGAAAGGCTTAATGGCTGTAAAACTGTCTAAAGATGATGCTCTCAGCGTTTCCACATCTGTTAATTTTGGGGATACCCTCTTATTATCCACAGAAAAGGGAAGAATTCTTAAACTTAAGATAGATGAAGGAAAAATCCCTGTAGCAAAAAGAACAGCAATGGGAGAACAGCTGATAAAA
>JALVEY010000009.1 GCA_027030485.1 Persephonella sp. | reverse complement strand
TACTCAAGGCTGAAATATGAAAGCGGTGTTCACAGGGTTCAACGGGTTCCTGAAACAGAAAGCTCAGGAAGAATACACACATCAACAGTAACAGTCGCTGTTCTTCCTGAAGCTGAAGAGGTTGATGTGGAGATAAAACCTGAAGAACTGAAAATAGAAACAATGAGGGCATCAGGGGCAGGGGGACAGCATGTAAACACAACAGATTCGGCTGTAAGAATAACCCACCTGCCAACAGGCATAGTTGTCAGCTGTCAAGATGAAAGATCACAGCTCCAGAACAGAGCAAAAGCGATGCAGATACTCAGAGCAAGACTGAAAGACTATTACGACAGGCTTGAAAGGGAAAAAATAGAAAAAGAGAGAAGATCACAGGTTGGAACAGGAGACAGATCAGAAAAAATAAGAACATACAACTTTCCCCAAAACAGGGTTACAGACCACAGGATAGGATACACATCCCACAGGATAAATGAGATATTAGACGGCGATCTTGATGAGATAATAGACAGACTTATAGCAAAAGATCAGGAACAAAAACTTCTTGCCATAGAAAACGATTAATCACCTCTTGCGCCCGTAGCTCAATTGGATAGAGCACGTGACTACGGATCACGGGGTTGGGGGTTCGAGTCCCTCCGGGCGCACTCGGAAACATAGCAAAAATCATAATCAAGATCATTATCCTGAATATACTTAATATCTAAAAAAAGAGGTGAAAAAGATGGAGCTTTTAACTGCAGGCTGGATCGCTGTTTCAACAAATGTTTTCTCCCAGAAAGATAAAAACTGCTTTCAGATAGAGATATGTGCATGCAAAAGAAACGAATGTATGATTTTTCCTTCAACATGTGTTCCTGAAGGCTGGAAGATAGAAGATTTTACAAAGTGTGAAACAAAATCCAACAAAATTAATATCCCGATGCATTAAAACCTCTGTGCTGGTATAATATTGTACATAAGGGGTCGTAGCTCAGCTGGGAGAGCGTTGCCTCGGCATGGCAAAGGTCGCGGGTTCGAATCCCGCCGACTCCACCATATCAATTAACCTTCCTAAAAATGATAAATCTTGAATTCTGTAAAATTGCTTTTTAATTAAGACCGTATTCAAATCTGATATAATCTAAAAAAAAACAGGAGAGGCTTTAGATGAAAGCATCCCAGTATTTTTTCCCAACTCTAAAAGAGTCCCCTGCAGAAGCAGAAGTGCCAAGTCATATATATCTGGTAAGGGCCGGCTATATAAGGCAGTTAGCTGCAGGTCTTTATGAGTATCTCCCACTTGGTTTCAGGGTATTAAAAAAGATTGAAAATATAGTTAGAAAACATATGGATCAGGCAGGAGCACTTGAGGTTCTCCTCCCAATACTGGCACCATCAGAACTGTGGCAGGAAACAGGAAGGTGGGATGTATATGGAAAAGAACTTTTCAGGGTTGAGGACAGAAAAGGCAGGCTTTTTGCTCTGGGTCCCACCCATGAAGAGACAATAACAGATATGGTTAGAAAAAATATCAGATCTTACAAAGACCTACCTAAAAATTTCTACCAGATCCAGACCAAGTTTAGAGATGAGGCAAGACCAAGATACGGACTGATTAGAGGCAGAGAGTTTATTATGAAAGATGCTTATTCTTTTGATGTTTCCGAAGAAATGGCTGTCAGATCCTACGAAATAATGAAGCAGACTTATAAAAAGATATTTGACGAGCTGGGTCTTGATTACCTTATGGTTGAGGCTGATACAGGAGCGATAGGGGGCAAATACTCTCATGAATTTGTTGTTAAGGTTCCAAACGGGGAAGCTCATATCGTTTATTGTGAAAAATGCGGATATGCAGCAAATGTTGAGGCAGCAAAATATGAATTTGAGCTTGACAGACTTCCTCCGGAAGACGAAAAACCTTTAGAAAAAGTCCACACACCTTCAGTTTCTTCTGTTGAAGATGTTGCCAAATTTTTAGGTGTTGACCCTAAAAAGATAGTAAAAACTCTTGTTTACATACTTGACGATGGAACAGCTGTGGCTGTTTTGATCAGGGGGGACAGGGAGATCAATGAAACAAAGCTGATAAACTACTTCAACGCTTTAGACTGTCATCTCGCATCATCAGAAGAGCTTGAAGAGTTGGGTATTGTTGAGGGGTTTGTTGGTCCAATAGGTCTTGACATTCCGGTTTATGCTGATGTTTCTGTAAAAGATCTTCACAATTTTGTTGTTGGAGCAAACGAAAAAGATTATCACTTTATAAATGTAAATATCCCGAGGGATTTTAAGCCTGTTGAGTTTGTTGATTTTTCAACAGCAAGGGAAGGTGATCCATGTCCTGTTTGCAGGTCTCCCCTTAAAGAAACAACAGGACTTGAGGTAGGGCATATATTTTTACTTGGAACAAAGTATTCTGATGCGATGAAAGCATATTTTGTTGACAAAGACGGAAAAGAAAAACCTATCGTTATGGGATGTTATGGGATAGGAATAAGCAGACTAATGGCTGCTGCCGTAGAGCAGAACCATGATAAAAACGGTATAATCTGGCCTGAAAGTATAGCCCCATTTAAGCTCCATATACTTGCATTAAACATAAAAGATAACCAGATTAAAAATGTGGCAGAAGAAATTTATAACAAATCAAAAGAGAAAGGAATAGAGGTTCTTTATGACGACAGGGATATATCTCCCGGAGCAAAGTTCAAAGACGCCGATCTTATAGGAATTCCTTACAGAATAGTTATAGGGAAAAAGATCAAGGAAGGGAGGATAGAACTTCAAGAAAGATCAACAGGGGAAAAAGAGGAGATAGATTTAGAAAATATAGATGGTCTACTTGAAAAACTCAAACAGGATTAAGATGGAAGATTTTATTTACCAACTTGCAGAGGAGATATTATCAGATCTCCGTCTCGATAAGATGCTTATTAATATTTCTGAAAAAATAAAAAATTATATCGGTGCTGAAAGGGCTTCTCTTTTTATCTATGATCAGGAACACAACACACTAAACTCTGTTGTTATACTTGCAGATTCTAAGACATTAAAAACTGTTCAGATACCAGTTTCAAAAGAAAGTGTGGCCGGCTATACAGTAATTTCAGGTAGAATACTAAACATAAAAGATGTTCATAATTTCGATGAGCTTTACAAGATAGATAGACAGCTCAGGTACCATAGTCCCTGGCTTTATATTCCAGAAGTGGAGACAAAATCCATGATATCTGTTCCTATTAAAAAGGATGAAAAGATACTGGGAGTTTTTCAGGCAATAAATAAAAAAGGAGGATTTACAAAAGAAGATGAAAGAAAATTAAAAAAACTTGCTCCTCTAATAGCAATAGCCCTTGACAGAGCATTATCATTAAACCAGCTTGAGATGTTAAGGATTATAGAAAGAACAATACTTGACAATGTGATGGAGGGTATAGCCCTTGTTGATCTGAATTATAGAATAAAAGAAATAAACTCTTCTTTTATAGAAATGTTAGGTTTTAGGTTTTCTGAAGATGATATGATAAATAAAAGTATATTTGAATTTATACCCTCATTAAAAGATTATGAAAAAAATTTTGATTTTGTTCTTGATAATAACATTTCAGAAGAAATACCTATGGAAATAATGAGGGTTAAAATAATTCCCATAAACTGGGAAAGTATGCATAAAAAAGATATAAAATATCTTGCACTTATTTTTAATTTTCCCCGTGGGTAGAGGATGAGAGTAAAAGTAAAAAGGGCACTCCCTGAGAAAAGTTTTATTGATCTGATAATAGAGAGGCTTGGACTTTCACCTGAAGAGATACAGAGGTTTCAATCTTTAGCGAAACAGGAGAAGAAAAGCTTATTACAGATACTTATTGAGCAGGGTTACTCAGAAGAAGAAATATCAAAAATAAAGGCAGAATATTTCGGCTACAAATTTGTAAAACTGACAAACTATGTGCCTCCCGAAGACATAATCCAGATATTCAGTAAAGATTTTCTCAAGGAAAGGCTGGTTCTTCCACTTAATTATGAAGGTGGAATACTCAGGATTGCAATGGTTGAACCTACAGACATGGTGAGCATAAATGAAGTGATAGAAAGGCTGAAGAACCACGGGATTGAGATAAACGAGGTGGATATAGTTGTAACAACCAAAAATCAGATCCTTGACAAGATAGATCTAATTTTTGAGGAAAAGAAAAAGATAGAGGAACTCCTTTCAATACTGAAAACAGAAACACCGGTGGAAGAAATACCGGCTGAAGAAACCATCTCAGAAAAATCCTCCCCCATAATAGCCCTTGCCAACAAGATAGTTGAAGATGCATACAGAAAAGGAGCTTCAGACATACACATACAACCTACGGAGGAAACCTCTGTTATAAGAATGAGAATTGACGGTGATCTGACAGATTATCTTGTACTGCCTAAATACGCACATGAGCCTCTTATAACAAGGTTCAAAATAATGGCAAATATGAAAATAGATGAAAAAAGGGTTCCGCAGGACGCAAGGATCAATTTTGAGAGATACAACCCTAACATAAAGATAGACCTCAGGGTATCAACGGTTCCATCAATATACGGAGAAGACCTTGTGATGAGGCTTCTCATTAAATCAGGTGCTATTCTTGATCTTGAGAAGTTGGGATTTTCAGAGGATCACCTGAGATTGTACAAGGAAACCATCAGAAAACCTTACGGTATCATACTGCATGTTGGTCCGACAGGTTCAGGTAAGACGACGACCCTTTACTCAGCTCTAAAAGAGATAGACACACCGGAAAAAAAGATAATCACAGTTGAAGATCCTGTAGAATACACACTCGGGGGATCTATAGTCCAGACAAGCATAAACCCCCTTGCCGGCTACACTTTTGCAAAAGCGATAAAGTCATTCCTCAGGCATGATCCTGATGTTATGCTTGTGGGAGAGATAAGGGATCTGGAAACAGCAAGAATAGCTGTTGAGGCTTCTTTGACAGGACATCTCGTTTTTTCAACCCTCCACACAAATGATGCTGTTTCAACAATCACAAGGCTTGAAGAGATGGGTATAGAAAGCTATCTTCTTGCAGATTCCCTTCTGCTTATTTGTGCCCAGAGGCTTGTGAAAAAGATATGTCCAAACTGTAAAACAGAATACAAGCCTTCAAAGAAAGAAGAGATCATCATCAAAAATGCAGGGTTTGATATTGATGAGAACACAAAAGTCTTCAAAGGAATGGGCTGTAAAATGTGTAATTTCACAGGGTACAAAGGCAGAACAGGAATACATGAGCTTCTTAAGGTTGATGAAGAGATAAAAGGTATGCTTATAGAAAAAAGATCAACAGAAGAGATAAAACATGTTGCCCTCAGAAAGGGTATGAAAACATTAAGACAGGACGCTGTTTTGAAAGCCCTTGAAGGTATAACAACGATTGATGAGGTAATAAGGGTTACTATTGAGTGATT
>JALVEY010000008.1 GCA_027030485.1 Persephonella sp. | reverse complement strand
TTTAGCATCCATCGGAGGATTTATACCGTCAGCCTTAAGACCGTGACATGATGTACAGAACATCTGGAAAGCCTCTTTTCCTTTGGAAGCATCACCATCAAGGGGAGGAGTCCCGCCTAAATCAGAAAACTCATAATCGGGGAGATTGTATTTGTGTATGGCTTCCTCAATATGTTTATGCATAATACTGTGTGCTAAAGGCTCTATCCCCCAGTAGGTAACTCCCACTATAACGACCAAAACTAAAAGTATTTTAAGCTCTTTCATTATTGTCCACCTCCACTGGCTACCTTCTTTTTCTCAATAAATGATATGACTGGAAGTGCCACAAAGAATATAAAGTAGATAATTGAAGTGACAAATCCAAGCCATGCAAAAAGACCTGTAGGTGGAAGTTTTCCAAGAATTGTTAAGGCTATGAAATCAGCAACAAATATCCACCAGATAACTTTAAACATAGGTCTGTGTTTACCGCTAACATAAGGATAAGGTGATCTGTCAAGCCATGGGAGGAATAACGGTAAGAACATAGATAAAACGAAAGCGATTAGACCAAGGTTCTGACTGAAGAAAAATCCCCTTAAAACTTCGTAAAATGCAAGGAAATACCATTCAGGGTATATATGTGGAGGAGTCTGGAGGTAATTTGCAGGCTGGAAGTTAATCGGATCCATAGCAAATTTGTAATTGAAGAATACTAAGAAGAAGAAGAACAGTAAAAATACTGACATCACAAAATACTCTTTTGCCATAAATACAGGCCAGAAAGGAATACCTTTTTCCTTTTTCTCCTCTTTTGTCATTGGGATACCGTCTTCATTATTTGATCCTACTATTCTAACGGCGTAAAGGTGAATGGCTGTGAAAACAAGAATGAGAGCAGGAAGCAGAGTAACGTGCAGTGCAAAGAACCTTGTTAATGTTGCATCTTCAACTATGTAGTTACCTCTTATCCATATAACAAGATCAGGACCTATAAATGGTATTTTTGCAAACAGCGTTGTTATTGTTTGCGCAGCCCAGTAAGACATCTGACCCCAAGGGAGAAGATAACCTGTAAAAGCTGTTGCAGCCATAAGAACAAAAAGTATAAATCCTGTTATCCATACTACCTCTCTGGGGGCTTTATATGAACCGTAATATATACCTCTACCCATATGAATAAATAAAACGAGGAACATTACTGACGCCCCAACCGCATGCACATGCCTGAACACCCAGCCGTAAGCAACGTCCATCATTATTGTTTTGTTAACACTGTCAAAAGCCATGTGGGAGTCTGGTTTGTAGTACATAAGAACAAAGATACCTGTTACAACAAGTATCACAAAAACAAGCATTGTAAGAACACCAAAACTCCACAGAAAATTAATGTTTTTAGGCAGATAGTATTCAGACATCATAACTTTCCACAGGGTGGATACTGCAAATCTTTTATCGAGCCACCCTATAAATCCACCTTTTTTCTCCATTTTTATCCTCCTAACCTTTCATCATTTTTTCATATTCAGGACCTGTTTCGCCTAAAACAATAGTATTCCCCTCAATTTTAAACGGTGGAATGTCAAGAGGTCTTGGAGGAGGACCAAAAACATTGACTCCGCAAGGATCAAACTCGCCACCGTGGCAGGGACATTTGAAAATCTTTCTATCAGCTTCCCAGTTTGGAATACATCCCAGGTGGGTACAGATACCTACAACAACGGTATATTCTCCTGCAACCGTTCTATTATCACATTTTTTCATATCAGGAGTTCTACGAAGAACAAACACAGGTTTTCCCCTCCACTGGACAACCTTAAGTTCCCCAGGTTTTACTTTGGACAGATCAAATCTGACCGTTCCTGCAGCTTTTACCTCAGGTAGTGGTTCCCAGGTTTTGTACATGGCGTATAATACTCCACCTAACCCAACAGCAGCCCATCCTCCCATTGCGTACAGGAGGAAATCGCGCCTGCTTACTTTTTCTTCAGCCATTTTGAACCTCCTTCTCTCTATATTTACGTTAGTAAGTCCTTACATATCCTAATTTATTTTGCATTATCTTAGTTATAAAATCAAAATTTAGTATATCCATCTGCATACTTAATTTTCTACCCATCTCTGTTTTGCCACCTCCCACAAGGCTATGGCTGCTGCTGAAGAAACATTTAAGGAAGTTATTTTCCCTTTCATGGGTATAGTAGCTATCAAATCTGAAGTCTCAAGAACTGATTTTGAAACACCTTTTCCTTCTGAGCCTAATACAACAGCAAGGGGAAAAGGAAAACTAATCTTTTGTATAGGTTTTCCCCCTTTTTCAATGGAAACCACCCAACCACCCTTCTTTTTGAATTTATCAAGGAATTGTCTGAGACTTCCCACTTTTGAAATAGGTAAATGAAATACAGCTCCCGTTGAAGCTTTTACAACCACTTCATTTATTGGAGAACTTCTTTCCTTTGGTATTACGATACCATCAACACCAAGCACTTCTGCCGTTCTTATCATATTACCAACATTCTGGGGATCTGTTATGTGATCCATTATAAGGACTACCCCTCCTACCTCTGCTATTCTGTCTATCAGATGATTTTCTTCCCAGTATTTAACTGGGCTTACGACAGCAACAACTCCCTGTGTTTTTTTTGTTCCGGCAATTTCCTCAACTTTTTTTCTTGGAACTTTTTGGATTTTAACCTTATTCCTCTCAGCAAGTTTTATTAACTCTTTCGGTAAATGAGAGTCATGAGCTACCAATATTTTTTCAAGGCTTCTGCCTGATCTTAAAGCCTCTATGATGGGATTTCTGCCCCATATAACAAAACTTTTTTCTTCCATTATAAATCCTTGTATTTATTAGAATAACTATTCTAAACAAATTTTACATTGATTTTAATCAAAGGGAAATCAGTACAGTTTCTCCCCTATTTTTATGTGATATCCTTTTACAGCATCATCTCCAGATATTGGTTTTGAATTGGGAAACTGGAGTTTCTTTATCAGAATTTTTCCCTTCCCTGTCTGAACTACAAATCCCTTCCCCTTTATTATCTGCACAACCTCTCCAGGGTTTCCTGTGGCGGTCTCATCTAAAACTTCAGCTTCAAGTATTTTGACCTGTTTATCCCTGAAGTTTGCGAAGGCTTTTGGCCACACCTTTAGAGCCCTTATCTGGTTAAATATTTCCCTTGCTGATCTGTTCCAGTCTATCCTGCCTTCCTCTTTTTTTATGGGCTTGGCATAGGTTGCTTTTGAATCTTCCTGAGGTGTTTTTGTTATTTCTCCCTTTTCTATCTTGTTGAGAACATCTACTAAAAGATCTGCTCCGGCTTTTGCAAGTTTGTTGTGAACAGTTGTTATGTCATCTTCTTCTAAGATTGGTATCTCAATACAACTGTATATATCGCCTGCATCTAACTGCTCTGTAATCTCCATAATGCATACGCCAGTTTTTTCTTTTCCTTCCATTATTGCCCTGTGAATAGGTGCTGCTCCTCTGTATTCAGGAAGGAGGGAGGCATGGACATTTACAGTTTTGTATTTTGGAAGTTCAATAATCTCTTTCGGGAGTATTTTTCCGTAAGCTACAACGACAAATATGTCAGGCTCAAGTCTTTTTAACTCTTCATAAAGCTCTTTATTACTTTTAACCTTTTCAGGCTGCAATACTGGAATACCGTGTTCTTGGGCAACAACTTTTACAGGTGGAGGGGCTAACTTCTTTCCTCTGCCTTTAGGTTTGTCCGGCTGTGTAACAACAGCCACTACCTGATGTTTTGAATTCAGCAGTGCCTTTAAACTTTCCACAGCAAATTCCGGTGTACCCCAAAAAACTACTCTCAATCTAACCTCCTTTCATATTTATTGTAATATATCTAAACAGGTAATATGATTATAATTGAGGAAGGTTGGAGGTTGTAGTTGCTTAAATATCTGATGATATCCCTCGCCGGTTTTTTAGGTTCGTACCACTGTGTTGGTATGTGCGGTTTTATTCCTCCTCTGATCCAGTACAGAAGCTGGCTTTTAGGGAATATCCTTTACTCTTCAGGCAGAATATTTACCTACTCCTTTTTAGGTTTTATAGCAGGTTATGCAGGAATGTTTTTTCACAGCATTCAGTTTCAGATGTTTCAGAAGTTTCTTTCTGTATTTCTTGGGATAGCAATGATAATTTTTGGTCTTCAGATCACAGGAAGAATTAAGGAAAAGGGTGTTCCGGGGCTTGATCTGATCTTTACGACTATTGCTGAAATTTTATCTAAATTCAGAAGAAATCCATTTTTCCTGGGAATGTTTAACGGATTTCTGCCCTGTCCCCTCGTTTATGCTTTTTTGATGCAGTCAATGTTTGAAGGGTCTCCTCTGAAAGGTATGCTTGTGATGTTTGCATTTGGTGTGGGAACGGTACCTGCAATGCTTTTTGCAAGCAAGATATTCCACATGTTTTCTCCTAAGCTGAGAAAAAGACTGGCATCATTTTCAGGAATAATTGTTATTCTTTTTGGGATCTGGGCAATTTTAAGAGCTTTTGGTATAGGACATCATCATTAGGAGGAAGCTATGATACAGAAAGCTGTTGTAAGATCTTTTGGAGCTGCAAAAACTGTTACAGGATCATGCCATCTCCTTGAGGTAGGAAATCTGAAAATACTTGTAGATTGCGGTATGTTTCAGGGTCATGATGAGAAAAAAAATTATGAGGATTTTGGATTTAACCCTGCAGACATTGATTACCTTATTGTAACCCATGCCCATATTGATCATATAGGAAGAATTCCCCTTCTTGTGAAAAGGGGTTTTCGGGGAAAAATAATATCAACAGAGCCCACAAGACATATAACAAGGATAATGCTTCTTGATGCTGCAAAAGTTATGGAGGAGGAGTACAAAGTATTATACAGAAAAGCACTTAGAAGAGGACACCCTGAAGATGTAAGACCTCCCCTGTATGATGAAGATGATGTTTATGACGCTATGGAACATTTTAGGATCACCCTTGATTACCACCAGCCGTATGAAATAACAGATTATCTGACTGTGACTTTCAAAAATGCAGGACACATATTAGGATCAGCCTACCTTGAGATAAAACTAAAAATAAACGGCAGGTGGAAAAAGATTATATTTTCCGGAGACCTTGGCATGAAAGAGAGGCTCATAATAAAGCCTCTTGAGTTTTCAAACGACGGTCAGATCATCTTCACAGAATCAACATACGGAAACAGAAAGCACAAATCTCTCAAAGAAACAATCGCCGAATTCAGGCAGGCTATAGAAGAAAGTTTTAAAGATGGAGGAAACATAATAATCCCGACATTTGCTCTGGAGAGGGCGCAGGAGATACTGTATGTGCTCAGGCATATGTACGATAGGGGAGAACTTCCAAAGTGCAAGATTTTTCTTGACAGTCCACTTGCGATCTCTGCAACAAAAATATTTCTCCAGTTTCCTGAGTATTTTAATGAAGCAACCAGAAAAATGGTTCAGGAAGGAAAGAGCCCTTTTATATTCCCTTATGTTCACTTCACAACCACAGTGGAAGAGTCAAAAATGATCAACTCTATAGATACAGGTGCGATCATACTGGCAGGAAGCGGTATGTGTACAGGTGGAAGGATAAAACACCACCTTAAACACAATCTATGGAGACCTGAATCATCTGTTATATTTGTAGGATATCAGGCGAAGGGGACACTTGGAAGATTAATTGTTGATGGGGCAAAGACGGTAAAGATATACGGTGAAGAGATAGCAGTGAAATCTAAAATATACACCATAAATGGTTTTTCATCACATGCAGACCAGCCTGTCTTAATGGAATGGATTGGTAATTTTGAGAACAAAGAGATCATTTACATAGTTCACGGTGAGCCTGAAGTGATGGAGGTGTTCAAAGAAAAGTTAGAGTCTAAGCTCTCTGTCAAAACTCATATTGTTGAAAAAGGAGAAGGTATATATATTACATAAGCTGGTATAATATTAAAAATTTTTTTCAGGAGGTATTTGATGAGCTTAGAGCAGGAACTTTTAAAAGACGACAAGCTTGTTATAGGGGATAAAGAGTTTTCATCAAGGCTTATTGTTGGTTCTGGAAAATATAAAGATTTTGAGGAAACGGCAAAGGCAACAGAAGCATCAGGTGCCCAGATGATAACAGTTGCAGTCAGAAGGGTTAATATAACAGATCCGGACAAACCAAACCTTCTTGATTATATAGACACATCAAAAGTTATGATACTTCCAAACACAGCAGGCTGTTATACAGCAGAGGAGGCTGTTCTTACTGCCAAGCTTGCAAGGGAAGCATTAGGACATGGTTTTGTTAAGCTTGAGGTAATAGGGGATCAAAAAACACTTTATCCGGATATGGTTGAAACCCTTAAAGCTGCAGAAATCCTTGTGAAAGAAGGTTTTACAGTTCTTCCATACATAACAGATGATCCGGTTATGGCTAAAAAGTTTGAGGATATAGGCTGTGCAGCAGTTATGCCTCTGGCAGCTCCGATAGGATCAGGTCTTGGGCTTCAAAACCCTTACAACATAATCTTTATAAAAGAGGCTGTTTCTGTTCCTGTCATAGTTGATGCCGGTATCGGAACAGCATCAGATGCGTCTGTTGTGATGGAGCTTGGGGTTGACGGTGTTCTTATGAACACTGCTATAGCACAGGCTAAAGATCCTATAAAAATGGCTGTTGCCATGAAGCATGCTGTGATAGCAGGAAGGCTTGCTTATCTTGCAGGAAGAATACCGAAAAAGATGTACGCATCAGCCTCATCGCCTGTTGAAGGAATGATCGGAAGGTAAGTTGGCAGTTATTATTATCCCTGCAAGGAAAGGATCAACAAGGCTTAAAAACAAGCTTCTGCTTGAGGTTAAAGGAAAGCCTGTTATACAGTGGACAGCAGAGAACTGCCTCAGAGTAAAAAATGCTGAAAAGGTTATAGTAGCAACAGACTCTGAAGATATAGCACGGATTTTTACCGGTTCTCCCGTTGAGGCTGTTTTAACACCTTCAGACCTGAAAAGCGGGAGCGATAGAGTTGCTTATGTGGCAAAGGATCTTGATCATGAAAAAATAATAAACGTACAGGGAGATGAGCCTCTGCTCCTCCCTGATGATATAGAAAAGGTTATTAATGGACTTGGTGATGCCCGGATCACAACCCTTTCTTATCCTATTAAAGATGAAGAAGAGTATATAAATCCTAATGTGGTGAAGGTAGTTACTGATCGGGAAGGTTATGCCCTGTATTTTTCAAGAAGTCCGATCCCTTTTTACAGGGATATTGATTTTTCCCAGATGCTTGAAAAATTCAAAAACCCTGTGATGAAGCATATAGGTGTTTACGGATACAGAAAAGATGTACTTATGGATTTTGCATACAGACTTAAGCCTTCAGTTTATGAGCAGATTGAAAGGCTTGAGCAGTTGAGACTGCTTGAGAATGGATACAGGATAAAGGTTTTTACTGCACAGAAGGACACATTAGGAATAGACACTGAGGAGGATTTTGAAAAGTTCTGCCGTATAGTAAGTTAACCTCTTTTTTCAGGGGGTATATACCTGATGTTGTGTCCCCCGTCATAAATCTGTGTAGGTCTAAAGAGCTTGTTTTCTTTAAGATACTCTTTACAGTGGGCTATCCAGCCTGATATCCTTGCCATTGCGAAAACAGGTGTGTAGAATGATGGGGGAATTCCCAGCAGGCTGTAAAGAACCCCTGAATAAAAATCTATGTTAGGGTATATCTTTTTTTCTTTCAGTCTTTCAAGGGCAGTTTTTTCAAACTCAACAGCTGTTTTGTACAGTCTATTTTCTTCGTTGGATATTTCCTGCAGCATTCTTTTGATTATCAATGCCCTCGGATCATGTGTTTTGTATACTCTATGTCCAAATCCCATTATTCTTTCTTTATTTTTAAGTTTTTGATCAATGATCTGGGGAATGTCCTCTATTTTTTCTATCTGGGACAGCATGTAATAAACCCTTTCATTTGCTCCACCGTGCAGTCTTCCAGATAGAGAACCTACAGCAGATGAAACACAGGAATAAAAATCTGCAAGTGTTGATACAACGACTATAGCTGTAAATGTTGATGCATTTATTGTATGTTCTGCATGAAGTATAAGGCATTTATCAAATATTTCTCCCTCTTTTTTTTCCGGCTTTTCACCTCTCATCATGTAAAGGAAGTTCTCACCGTAAGACAGCCTGAAATCAGGTTCAACTATATCTTTGTTTTCGGATATTCTCTTCCATGCTCCTATAACTGTGGGAACCTGTCCTAAAAGCCGTGTTAATGATGAGTAGTGGTGTTTCTCATCAAGGACATCTCTGTTCGGGTCAAATGCTGATAAGATAGGAATTATTGACTGTAGAACCTTCATAGGGTGTGTATCCCTCGGTATATCCTTCAAAAATTTTATTATTGAGCTGTCTATCTGGAGGTTATTTTTCACATCGCACACAAACTCGTCATACTCTCTCTGGGAAGGGAGTTTTCCAAACACAAGAAGGTAAGAAACCTCAAGAAAGTTTGATTTTTCTACAAGCTCTTCAATGGGAATTCCCCTGTATTCAAGAATACCTTTCTGTCCATCTATATAGCTGATTGATGATCTAACTACAGGAATACCGGCAAGCCCTGAATAAACCTCCATAATTCCCTCCAGACCTTTTGAGATTAAATCTAAGTTTTAAAAACACAAAGGCAACTACTTCCTTTTCATAAAAAATATCTCCCCCAGACTGCCTACAATTATATAAATCCATACTACACTTCCCATATAAAGCCTGTCCTGAAATGTAAGCACAATAAGAATAATCAGAAGCAAAAATGAGTATATAAGAAAGGGAACGGCTTCTGATGGCTTATTAAACAGCGTTTCAAAGCTGTAGTTTCCATTTTTCATCTCTTTAAACAGAAAAGCAGTTGCTCCTGCACCTACACCCAGTGAAATATAAAATAGATACTCATTCTGAAGATCAGGATAAAGGCTCATTATAAGGGCTATCCATAATGGAAGATCCTGAAGAAGTTCACCGATAAAAACTCTTGTATTCATTATCTTAACGGCTCTTTTGCAGTTTCTTTTAATGTAATGCCGGCTATGAACGCAATAGCAGCAGCAAATATAAGATAGAATGCCGGTGAGTTAATATCACCTGTTATTTTTATAAGGTAGGTTGATATTAATGGAGCTGTCCCCCCAAATATTGCAAAGGGGAGGTTGTAGCCTACTGAATAACCGGTGTTTCTTATCTGTGTCGGAAATATCTCAACAAGGGTTGTGGGCAGTATTGACATAAACCCAGCAACAACAACTGCAAAGATTATCTGTCCTATCAGTGCGTTTTCAACCGATCCTGATGAAACAAATTTGAAAAGGGGGTAGGAGGCAATAACTGTAAAGCCGGTTGAAAAAAGTATTATAGGCTTTCTCCCTATCTTGTCTGACAGCCACCCGAAAAATGGTATAAGGAGTGCAAGAACAACCATACTGATTGTGTTGATGGTAAGGGCTGTTGATTTTGGAAATTTGACAAAAACAGTTAGATGATTTGCTATGTAAACAAAGATTGTGTAAAAGCCAACAGCCTGAAATGTGCTTAAAGAGAAGGTTTTTATAAACTCTTTACGGGCTTTTTTAAAAACATCAACAAGAGGCTGTTTATCTATCATCTCTTCATACTCAAGCTCAAGGAACTTGGGAGTTTCATCTATATTTTTTCTAACATAATAGCCCACCATTCCAAGGAGTATTCCTGTGAAAAAAAGCACCCTCCAGCCCCATGAATATAGATCATCTTCTGGAAGAATTTTTGTTATTACAGCACCTGATGCTGAACCAAGAAGTATCCCGACAACAGCCCCAAGTATCCCCACACTGCCGAAAAGCCCCCTTTTGTCCTGAGGTGCATGTTCCACAATGAAAGAGACAGATGTGGTGTATTCCCCTCCTACAGAAAGCCCCTGAAAAAGCTTAAGTAAAATTAAAAGGATAGGTGCCAGAATCCCGATCTGGGCATATGTCGGCAGAAGTCCGATAGCTGTGGTGGAGAAAGCCATCAGCAGTATAGATATTGTTAATGCTTTTTTTCTGCCGTATTTGTCGCCTATTTGTCCAAAAAGAACAGCTCCGACCGGTCTCATAACAAAGCCAACAGCAAAAGCCCCAAAGGATTTCAGAAGGGAAACTGTAGGATCTTCCGAAGGAAAGAAAAGCTCTCCGATAATAACAGCAAGAAAACCATAAACAACAAAGTCATACCATTCCAATACATTACCTACCATTCCGGCAAATAATGTCTTAGAATGTTTTTTCATTTATGCGTCCACCCTGAAGTCTTGTTCATCAAGCAGCAGGTTCTCAAGTATCAGGTCAGGAACAAGCTCGTTCTCATCAAAATTTTCCAAAACCTCAAGGTATATCTGGGCTGTCTGTCTGTTTGGATACTTTTCTTTTAGATATTTTTTGAGCATCTTAACTGTGACAGTTTTATTGTTTTTTGCCAGTTCAGACATTATCCGATTTTACCTTTAAGATTTTTGATCATTCTGTCGCTTGCGATTTTGTACCTTATATCCCTTTTTGCAAGCTTTTCCATCTCTGATTTTATGTATTTTTCAGCCTCATCTGTTGCTGTTTTGTAGCCTAAAACGTACGCCGTAAGAGCCAGAATTGCAAAACCTGTAAACTCAACAACCTTAGATGCTATGACATTTGGTATGAAAAGACCTCCAACAGCAAGCAAAATTCCAACAGCAAGAAATATCTTCCAGTACTTTAGAAGAAAGTTTGCTAACATTACAACCTCTGATAAATTTTTTCAAGGATATATATAATATCAGATAACATTATTCAATATCTACAGGTTTCTGACAAACAAAAATGATATGACAGGTATTATCTCAAGTCTTCCAAATATCATCTCAAAGGAAAGCATAAGCTTTTCAAAGTCTGAAAATGAACTGAAGTTTGATGCAGGACCAACCTCTCCAAGACCCGGACCCAAGCTGGTAATGCAGGCTATAGAAGCAGAGAAAGATGTTGTAAGGTCATGACCTCCAATTGTCAGTATAAAACCAAAAAACAGCAAAGAAAAAAGATAAAGGGACAAAAAAGCCCAGAATGTATTTACTGCAGAAATATCAAGGGGTTTACCTTTTATATAAGGTTTGTACACAATTTTTGGGTGAATGATCCTTTTAATCTCGCCGGCCACAATTTTAAAAATAAAAATAAGCCTGAATATCTTAATTCCTCCTCCTGTTGAGCCTCCTACAGCCCCTATCAATGTAATTATCATCATTAGTGCCAGAATGGAAGGGTGCCAGTTCGTATAATCTGCTGTTGAAAAACCGGTTGTTGTTGCTGCAGAAACGATCTGGAAAAGACCGTATCTAAGGCTTTCTGAAAAGCTGTTGTATGTGTTTGTTTCGTACAGTATGAATGTTGCAAAGGCTGTTGAAAAAAGTATTAGTCCTGTGTAAACAACGACTTCAGAATCTGTAAAAAATTTTTTAACCGATCTGGTTTTAAAAGCCGTGTAATAAAGCTGAAGATTCACAGCACCAAGAAACATAAAAAATGCTATTATTATCTCAGCATATACATTATGTAATGCCGAAACGCTTGCGTTGTAAGGGGCAAAACCTCCTGTGGCAACAGTTGAGAATGTAAATGTAACCGCGTCATAAAAATTACAGCCTGTTAAAAGCAGGAGTATTATCTGGACTATAGTCAGCATCAGGTAAACAGATATAACTATTTTTGATACCTCTTTCACCCGCGGTTCAACTCTTTCCTCAATTATTTTTGATGATTCAAACTTAACAATTGCTCTTCCTACAGGCATTCTTGTTGACAGAAATGAAACAGCCAGAACTACAAAACCAACTCCACCAACCCAGTTTGTTATACTCCTCAAAAGCAAAAGGCTCTCAGGAAGTTCTTCTATGTCTGTCAGAATTGAAGCACCTGTTGTTGTAAATCCTGAAACTGATTCAAAATAGGAATCTATAGGATCATGTATGTAACCGCTTAATTCGTAGCTTAATGTAGTAAGCAGTGGGAATATAAACCATATTGAAACAGCTATAAAAAGAGCCTCCTTTTCTGACAGTTTTACTGTTTTTACAGGTATCAAAATAGAATAGAAAAAAAGAGTAATAAAAATAGGGACTATGTAGCAAAGGATCTCCTGATCTTCCATATAAACCGAATAAAAAAGAGGTAAAGTAAATGTTATCAAAGACAGGATAAAAAGTATAAAGCTCAGGATTTTTAAAACAGGTAAAATCCTAAAATCATTCATTTTCCCCATTTTCCTTCTCAAGTATGATCAGAATATCACCCTCTTTCAGTACAAAGTTGCCTTGAACTATATTCATCTTTCCATCTCTTACAACGCTGAGCACAACAGAGTTTTTCAAAGGCATTTCACTTATCCTTTTTCCGCTAAACTTTTTGTCGGCTGTCTGTTCATAAACTCTTACATTTTCCTTAAGTTCAAAAATATCCCTTAAGCCCCTGTGCCTTATCTTCCTGTAAACCTTCCTTGCTATAAGCTTTCTTGCAACAATAGGCATATCAATACCCAGAGAAAATGCTATCTCTTCATATTCAGGTTTTTCTATAACTGCCAGAACCTTTCTTGCATTTAACTTTTTGGCTATTATACATGCGAGAATGTTATCTTCCTTATAACTTGCACTTACAACAAGATCGGTATCACCTATCCTTTCGCTTTTTAAAAGCTCCTGATCTGTTATCTTACCGTTTAGAACCATTATCCCCGAAAATTCTGAGGCTATTTCCTCACACAACTGTATATCCTCTTCTATCACTTTTATTTTAAGTTTTTTTTCTTCATACAATCTTTTCAGTATTGATCTGCCAACTTGGGATACGCCTAAAAAAACAACATCTTTCACCGGGGTGAACTGTATGTTAGATAGATCTATAAACTCATCTAACCTGTCTCTTTCTATCAGTATATAAAGAAGATCTCCTTCCAGAATGGTTTTTTCTCCTTTTGGAATAAAAATCTTTTCGTCCCTCTCTATGATTGCGAGGGTGAAAGGAACTTTTTCCCTCAGATCTTTGAGATCAGCTATTTTTGTGTTTGTAAATCTATCAGGTCTTTTTGCTCTGTAGCTTAATATTATGAACTTTCCTTCTTCTAACTCATTAAGATAAGAAATGAATGGATAATCAATAATTGTTTCAACATTTTTGTATATCTCTTTAAAAGTGTTAACAATCTCTATCTGGAGGAAACTTTCAATCTCATGTTTTGATAAAATATCCTTATCAACCCTTACAAATATTCTGTCTCTGTTATAAACAGCCCTGAGCATCAGGGCAACAGAGAGATTGATCTCATCTTTGTTTGTTGCAACAATGTAAAGATCATAATCTTTCAGCTGTCCTATACATTCTTCATCAAAGGCATCGCAACTGTATGCTGCAATATCTGCATGCATCTGGAGGTCTTCTATTTTTTTGCTGTCTTTATCAATGATGGCTATGTCGTAGCCTTCCTCAGAAAGTTTCTTTGCAAGATAACTGCCTACTACCCCTGCACCAACTATACAGATTTTCATTTATGCACCAGATTTTTTATTAAATTATTAATCTTTATTATAAGATTAATTACTGTGAGGTAAAGACAGGATAGAGATGTATAATAATTTTGTTTTTAATAATCTGGAGGTTGGAAATGAAAAAAGTTCTCAGCGGTATGAGACCAACAGGAAAACTCCATTTAGGTCATTACCTTGGTGTTATAAAAAACTGGCTTGAGCTGCAGGAAAAACACGACTGTAAATTTTTTATAGCTGACTGGCATGCATTGACAAATAAGTACAAACAGACAGAGGATCTTAAAGAAAACATAAAACAGATGATAATAGACTGGCTTTCCTGCGGTATTGATCCTGAGAAGGCAACCCTTTTTATTCAGTCAGGGGTTAAGGAGCATGCAGAACTTTCCCTTCTTTTCTCTATGATCACCCCTAAAAGCTGGCTTGAGCTGAACCCTTCTTACAAGGATCTTAAGTTTAACCTTTATTACCAGTATCTGAGAGATTTTCTTGCAGGTAAACAGATAAAGATCATTCAGACGCCTCCACCTGAGGATTTTGATCAGGCTGTTGAGAAAGCATCAGGAAAAGTTAAAAACAAAATATTTGAGGAATATTTAAGAGAGGCTTTTTTCAGGGCTTTTTACAACAAAAAAGGGATAGATTTTAAAGGTCTGAAAGAAACCCTAATAAAACTCGGCATTCAAAAAAGGATCGTTGAAGAGGCTGTAAAAAACCTTGAGGAGGGAGATGTAGGGAAAGATATAGACACCCTTGGCTTTCTTGCCTATCCTGTTCTTCAGGCAGCAGACATTCTTATATACAAGGCTGAAGCCGTTCCTGTAGGAGAAGACCAGCTTCCTCACATTGAGCTTACAAGGGAGATAGCAAGAAGGTTTAACAATCTGTATGACAGTATTTTCCCAGAGCCTGAATCTATGCTGACAGAGGAATCCAAACTTCCCGGGATAGACGGTAGGAAAATGTCCAAGTCTTACAACAACGCCATATACCTGTCAGATGATCAGCAGACAGTTAACAAAAAAGTCCTTGAGATGAAAACAGATCCCCAGAGGGTAAGGAGGAACGATCCCGGCAATCCTGAAGTATGTATAGTTTATGATTACCACAGAATTTTTACAGATAAGGACGCCGTAATGGATATAGATAAAAAATGCAGAAATGCAGAGATTGGCTGTGTTGACTGCAAAAAGATCCTTGCACAAAATCTAAACAGATTTTTAGATCCCATAAGGGAGAAAAGAAAAGAAATAGAAAAAGATTTTGAAAAATATGAGAAATTTTTCATTGAAGGAACTTTAAGATGCAGAGAAATAGCAAAAGAAAACATGAAAGAAATAAGAAAGGCAATGAGACTTTATGAAATATAGGTCTGTTGGACAGGAAGATTACAGAATATATACTAAGTCTATAAAGAAGTTATTTATTAAAGGATAGACTATGTTAACTCAGAAATACCTGCCTCACTACACTTATAATGACTAAAAACTGGGAAGGTAGATGGGAACTAATAGAAGGTATTCCGTTTGCCAACTATTATTTTTGAGGTTGTATTAAAATCCACTCAGGAAAAAGATGAGCATCTGAAATTTGAAATTTATGAAAGGGAAGGGGTTAAATATTACGTACTGGTTTATCCTGAAGAAAATCTTGCCAAAGTTTTTGAACTGATAAATGGTAGATATGTGAAGTTAATAGATGCAACAGATGAAACACTGAAATTTCATCTCAAAAACTGCTCCATTGATTTTGATTTTTCTAAAATATGGCAGTAAGAGGGCAAAAGCCCCCTTTGTTTACAATCCTTTTTTTGCCATATACAGAATTAAATCTTTTAACCTGTTTGAGTATCCCCACTCATTGTCATACCATGATGAAACATGAACAAAGTTTCCACCGATTACCTTTGTTGAAAGTGCATCAAATATGGACGAGTGTGGATTTCCAACAATATCCTGTGAAACAAGGGGATCTTCCGAATACTCAAGAATACCTTTCATTTCACCTTCTGCGTACTCTTTCATTTTTGCGTTTATTTCTTCTTCCGTTGTTTCCTTTTCTACCACTACAGTAAGATCAACAATAGAGCCGTCAGCAACAGGAACCCTTCTTGCTGTTCCGTCTAACTTTCCTTTAAGCTCAGGGAGAACCTCACCTACAGCTTTTGCAGCACCTGTTGTTGTAGGGATAATGTTTACAGCAGCCGCCCTTGCCCTTCTCAGATCCTTGTGGGGCAGATCAAGTATTCTCTGATCATTTGTGTAAGCATGAACGGTAACCATATAACCCTTTATTATCCCGAACTCCTTGTGCAGTATTTTTGCTATTGGAGCAAGGCAGTTTGTTGTACATGAAGCATTAGATATTATGTTGTGCTGGTCTGGATCGTATTTTTCCTCATTGACCCCAAGAACAACTGTAAGATCGGGATTTTTTCCGGGAGCTGATATAATGACCTTTTTTGCTCCTGCCTGAAGATGCTTTGATGCTCCTTCCCTGTCCCTGAAAACCCCTGTGGATTCAATAACAATATCAACCTGAAGATCTTTCCAGGGAAGCTGTGCAGGATCTTTTATGGCGGTAACTTCTATCTCTTTTCCATCAACGACAATAGAATTCCCTTTTGCCTCAACATTTTTTGAAAATCTGCCGTGAACAGAATCATACTTAAGCAGATGGGCAAGTGTATGGGCATCTGTTAGATCATTGATCCCTACAATCTCAATATCCGGATTATCAACGCAAGCCCTGAAAAAGTTCCTCCCTATTCTACCAAAACCGTTAATACCAACCCTGATGGTCATTTACTTCCTCCTTTTGTTTTTATGCACCTTAATCTACTGTTAATATTTTAACACTTTAAGATGATTAATCCTGAACAATCTGATGAATGATCTGTTCCATTTTCATTCCCCTTGAACCTTTAATCCAGATTGTTGTTTTCTCTTTTAGAGAGGATATGAGATCAGCTATGTCTTTTTTTTCTGTAAAATAATAAACCTCTTTTTTTCCTGCTAATACCTCGTACGCATATCTCATCTGATCCCCGTAAAAAATCGCAGCATCAATAGGAGAGTTCTGTATTATCTTTCCAATCTCTTTATGTTTCTGTATAGAGTACTTCCCAAGCTCCAGCATATCACCTAAGACTATGATTTTTTTACCTTTTATCATAGACAGCGTTCTGACCGCATTTTCCACAGAAAGGGGATTTGCGTTGTAGGTGTCGTCTATAATTGTTAGATTTTTGCAGGTTATAACCTTTCCCCTTCCTTCAGGTAGCTGGAAAAGGCTTAGCTTTTCTACAGCTTTTTCAGGATCAATCTCAAGGTAATGCAAAACACCGAAAACAGCCCCTAAATTGTTAAAAACAGCCATGTTAAACACAGGTATTTCAACCCTGTATGACTTTTTTCCTATCTGGATGATCCCTTCTGTTCCTTTATCATTTATATTTGCAGACAGAATTCTTATGTCCGAACCTTCATCTGATCCAAATGTTATAACATTTTTGTGTTTATAAAAACTTTTAATGCCTGAAGGAAGTATTCCAACATCTCCCCCCTCAAATATCTCACCTTTTCCTTTTATCACATTTTCAAGA
>JALVEY010000007.1 GCA_027030485.1 Persephonella sp. | reverse complement strand
ATTATGTCCTGATTTTTTGCAAGAACCATAGATATAATGTACTCAGGATTTAAAACAGAAAGGCAGGGTAAATTCCTTTTACAGCTTAATAAATTTTTGTCCTGTGAAACAAAACTCTCATAAAAACCCTGCAGATCAAAACCTTTCAAAGAAAAAGCTTCGGAGGGGCAGACTCCAACGCATGCTCCGCAGGAAACACAGTTTTCTTTGTTTAGTTTGATCCGGTAATCTTCTTGATACAAAACATCTTCAACGGGACACACATCTATACAGTTTCTACAGCCTGAATCTTTAAAGTAAACATGTACACAGCTGTTAAAATCAAACTGCAGTCTATTATTCATATCACTCTCCCCGTCAGGCGGTTACACCTTCCTCAAGTGCCTCACACAGATACTCATGATCAGAAAGTATAAACTCAAGGGATAGCTCACAAACATCTTGATAAAAGGGTGTTTCAGCCATATCTTTAGCCGAAAGCAGATATATCGTTCCCCAGTTCGCAAGATGTTCCTCAAGAAACCTTTTTTGAATATCTCTTAATTTTCTTATCTGGACTTTATCTTCTTTCTGTAAAGCTTCAAGTTCTTCCTTTATTAGGGTCATCATAAATTCCATCTCAACAGCTATATGATCCGGAGACAAAACCCTTGTTTCATTAAGATCTATCATGTATCCATGTTCTTTGTAGAACATAAAGGTTGGATTTGTAACTGATGGATCTATGTACCCCTGATCATTCATAAAAACTGACTCATACGGATAAACATTAAGCAGAAAAACTGATGTGAAATCAACATTTAGATCTTCCTCTATAAGCTTTTCCGGTTCTTTTTCAAAAAAAAGCTTCCATTCTTTTGTTCTGGGAAATAGATCAAGTAGATCGCTGTTTTCTTTTATCTTATTTAACAGATCCTTATCTATCTCCTCTATAAAAAGTCTGGATAGCAAGCCGTACATGTTTAGTCTTGCCTGTGTTTCCTTTATACCGTCCATCTTCTTACCTCATTCTCCATGTTCACCTGTCATTCTGTATGCTTTATCTGTGTGAGGATACCACGGTCTTTTAAACCATTTTGGTCTTCTCAG
Organism: Persephonella sp.; assembly: GCA_027030485.1. Taxonomy (GTDB): domain Bacteria; phylum Aquificota; class Aquificia; order Aquificales; family Hydrogenothermaceae; genus Persephonella_A. The sequence continues at coordinate 4,384 of JALVEY010000007.1, read as the reverse complement.
ACCGTTAGGTCCCGGAGCTGGTCTTGTAAGTCTGTCCCTCCATGCCTGATAAACCTTAAATGTGGCATCTGTGTTTACAACAACATCGCCGATTTTATCGTCTGGACCGGCTTTTTCTACGAGAACTTTTTTATGCCAGCAGTGCATACCTGAAAGGGGATCTGGATTTGCAGGGAAAACCGCATTCTGCCAGACACCTGATGCACCGTTCCACCATACCTCTTTTATGTCTTTATTAAACTCTGGATAAGGCCATTTTAGCCATTTTTCGCTGTGTTTTCTTTCCACCTCATGGGGAAATACACCATCTTTCCATCTTACAGTCCATATATGCCTTTCCGGATTATTTATCTGTGCAAGTGCAGATCCGTAGGACATAACGGTAAGATCCTGATTAAACCCGTCTACCTTTACATAATTTCTGACTCTCCATCTACCAGAGTGGTGTGAACAGGCAAGAACTCCCGGTCTTGTCGCCTGTGTGGGCATTGCCATTCCTACAAAGTAACCAACCTCTATTCCTGAGACTGTATCAACAACCCTTACTTTTATAGGATCTCCCTTCTTAATACCAAGTTTCTTCGCATCTCCTTCATATATCCATACAGGATTGTGGTTCTGTGAGATTTCCATCAGCCATTTTGCGTTTACAGATCTTGTGTGGATGTTGTAAGGAAGTCTGTATATAGGGTTTAAAACAAATGCATTAGGCTCTTTCATGTAATCATGGTGAACATGGGTTACCACATGTACGAGCTTTAGTCTTTCTTCTTTATTCTTTGGATAGTAAGGAATAGCATACTCCGGCCAGTTAAACTCAACAAATGTTTTTGAATAAAACTCAAGGAGCCCTGTTGGTGTATGGAAACCTTTGAGCAGTTTTCCGTCTTTCATCACACCTATCGTGTGTCTTTCAGAATGGAGATTGTCCCCATGACCTTTTATGTAAACAGCTCCAGAGTCGGGATCTATTGAGAGCTTGCTTCTGGGGATCCATTTTCCTTTGTATTTGTAGGCATCTTTTTCAGGATCGTATGGTATTTCCCTTTCATGTACGTTGTAAACCTGCGTTTCTTCTGTCCATGCCCCTCTGTCTCTCATATACTCGTAAGGGGTGACGCCTAATTTTTCACATACCTTCTTTAGATTTGGGAGAGATTCAAATGCAGCATTGTACCACTCTTCTATTGTTACCGGTTTTCCGGGATTTTTCTTTGATTCATACAGCTGTCTTATACCTAAATCCCCATCCGGATCTATAGCCCACGCCAGATTAATCCAGAACTCATTTTCTTCCCACACCTCTCCAAGACCGGCTTTTTTATGTGCCTCAAGTGTAGCTCTCCAGGGAACCTTAGGTTCCCAGCCCATCTTTTTGAGGGCAACCCTCAAAACAGGCTGTCTGAAGGCTGTCCATCTCTCAGGTTTTGTTTCTGCAGACTGGTTGTCGTGTCTTTCCCCTGCAAGACCTACAGGAAGTATGTAATCAACGAACCAGTTGGTTTCTGACCATGTTGGAGAAAGGTTTACAGTCAGACCCATCTTATTTTCATCTTTCAGAACCTCTATCCATTTAAAACCATCAGGGTTTATCCATACAGGGTTGTAAATCTTTGATATCCATACATCTAATCTGTCTGGAATTTTCAGTCCCCTTTCTTCCCATTTTTTTCTCCATTGATCATCTGAAAGGAGATGGGGAAGGAGGAATGAAAGCTCATAAGTTGATAACGGCCATTCTGGAGGCCACAGAAGTTCGTTCCATGCATCAACAGGAGCCGGCTTTTCTTTTAATGTTGCCTTACCTCCTTTTCCTCCAACACCAAGTACATGCCAGTGATGCCACCCGTTTGCTCCTATTTCACCTATTGATCCTGTAACAATAAGGAGGAAATACCCTGTCCTTCCGGCTGACATCCAGCCACCTCTATTTCCTGCAGCCTGAGCCCTCCAGAAATACGTGGTTATTCTGTCTCCTGCCCAAAGTATAAGTTCGTAAAGTTTTTCAAGTCTATCTATAGGAACTTTTGTCTCCTGTGAAGCCCACTCAAATGTGTAATCTTTATATAGGTCTTTTAAAACATTTATAAAATCGTCAAATGTTTCACCTTCAGGCAGTTTTGATATTCTTCCTTCTTTCAGCAGATAGTTAAGGTATTCCCTGTCTTTTAGGAATGTTTTCCAGTTTACCCACCTTTCCATAAACTTTCTGTTGTATTTATCTTCCTGCAGAAGCCTGCTTATCATTGATAGATAGACGGCAGCCTCTGTTCCCGGCCATACAGGGAGCCACAGATCAGACATTCCTGCAGAGTTGGACAGTCTTGGATCCATAACAACAAGTCTTGCACCTTTTGCTCTTGCATCTGCTATGTAACCTGCATGCTGCTGGAAGTAGTGTCCTGCATCTGCTGCGTGAGATGAAGAGAGGAATATCAGTCTTGCGTTTTCAAAGTCAGGAGAGGGTCTGTCATCTCCGCTCCATGCTATTCCACCAAGTCTTCCACCGGCAGAACAGATATTTGTGTGGGAGTTGTGGTAATCACCGCCCCACGACCAGACGACCCTTGCCGTAAAACCTCCTGATTCGTTGGGTCTTCCAACATGGTACATAATCATCTTTTTAGCAAGTTCGTCCCCTTCTTTCTTTGCCCTTTTTATTGTTTCTCTCATTTTTTTACCTATAGTTTCAAGGGCTTCATCCCATGTTGTTCTTACCCATTTACCTTCACCTCTTTTTGATCCTGGGGCTCTTTTAAGGGGAAAAGGAATTCTGTCAGGATCATACATCTGTGCAAGGGTTGCGTAGCCTTTTGCACAGTTTCTTCCCCTTGATCCTGAATGGAACGGATTGCCCATGAACTTTTTAACTGTGAGGTTATCCTTATCAACCCAGGCTGTCAGCCCGCAGGCAGCTTCACAGTTGTTGCAGACTGTAGGTATTATCATGTAATTGATAAGTTTAACCCCTTCTCTTAAAGCTCCACCATATTTTTTCCAGTAGTCTCCGTCAGGTTCTTTCCAGTCGTTCCACTTTTCAAAAGGTGGGTAATAATCAAGTCTTGAGGGGGTAAATGTTATATTTTTATCCTCTGCAACAGCAGAAGGGTTTATTTTTTCAACAACACCTTTTGCAACGGCTACTCCGCCTAATGCTGCAGCAACCCCTTTTAAAAAATCTCTTCTTGTGGTCTTCATTTATTCTGCCCTCCTGATTAACTTAATGGTAAACTTTGTGGAGCTATTAACCATGCGTGTTTAATAAGCCATAGACCTAACAGTGCAAAAATTGATGCTATCCATGCATATCTGTATCTTCTATACTCATTGGCTATTCCTACAAGGATCATCGGGATAATAAAGGTAAAAACCATACCAAGCCAGAAGAATGGTGCAACTTCACCAAATGTAAGAATTTGTATGATCTTGTAAGAAAACTCATTATGCATTTTTGCAAAAAACAGCTCTCCTATGAATATTGCCGCCTGAAGTCCGGCACTTCCAAAAAGGATGTATCCAATCTCTCTTCTTATTTTTTCTTTAAGTATATTTCCGTATATAGCATCCACTATAAGATACGTTGCAGATCCAGCTATCATTGCACTGAGGATCATGGATACCATTTCAACAGGAAAAACCCATATCTCCCTTGCTGTAGCCTGTCCCATTATTCCTGCAGTGTATATTGTTGAAAAGAATGCCAGAATAAAACCTGGAATCATAATTCTGTCAAAAAGCTTTTTGTTCCCTGTTGCCCACGACCAAAAAGAGATTATGAGAACTATTACAAAAGCTGAAACAACCCACGCACCGAGTGTCACGGCTGATGTAAAGTGTGGGTGGAAAAATATTTTCCAGAATTTGAACATATGGTGTAGATCAAGAACTGTAGCAAGGAGTGTGATACCTATAAATATAATCCCAAGTATTGGAATCCATTTTCTAAAAAAGTTATCCTGCTCCGGATATCTTTTTATAAAATATAAACCAAGCAAAAATGTTCCTGTTGCTATGCTTTTTGCCCACATATTTGTTGATACGAGCCACCCCCAAATAACTTTAGGGAGAGCTACATCAAATGTCACTTCTGCCCCTATCATTTTAATGCCCTCCTATGTGATCTAAGAACTTTACTTCTGTAAACAGCGTAAATCCCTCAGGTCTTTCTGAAGCAAGCGGGTCAAGAGCCACTGTGGATCCTCTAACATAAAAATGTTTTGGATGAGTATTAAGCTCAGGTTTTCTAACCATAACATCTCTATGATTTTTGAGATATTTAGATATTTCCGATTCCGGATCATCAAGATCACCGAATATGTTTGCATGTGTAGGACATGCAACAACACAGGCAGGCATCATTCCAACCTCTATTCTGTGGGCACAG
>JALVEY010000006.1 GCA_027030485.1 Persephonella sp. | reverse complement strand
GTTTTGCAATATAAATCATTGCCCTGATTGAGTCTTTGCATGCAGCTGAGAGCATTACTCGAACCTCTCTATGTCGTATTTGAGAATATCAGGGAAGAAAAAGTCCTCTTCTTCTGTAAAATGATCTCTTAGTGTTGTAAAAAATTCTTCTGCAGTCTTAACAATTTCAGATTGCAGATCTCTTCCCATATACTTTCTTTCCCCTTTTTTGTAAAGATCTATCAAATACTCAAGATGTTGTATTATTTCATCAAGAGTTCTGTGTCCAAAGTTTAACGCTTCTGTATCAAAATCTGTAATTCCTGCCTCCTCAAGTGCTTTTTCCAGATCTTCCTCCTCAACCCGAGCGTGTTCCAAAACATCTTTTTTTATAAAATCCATTAATTCATCCAAAGTTTTTTCTGAAAAATTCTTTTTGAGTTGATCTTCCAGTTTCTCAACTTTTTTCAAGAATACCACATGCTCTTCTGTCAAACGGTTTAATATATCTTTCACTTTTTTAAAGCTCATCACTTATCCTCCCATTCTTAATTTTGCAGCAAAGTATATTATAAATATCCCCAGTACAAGGTTTAAAACTCCTATTATCCTTGCTGATACCTTAAATTTTTTTGAAAGGTGGGATCTAGGACCAACATAAAAGTCGTGTACTACAGCCAGAATCACCGTTAAAATAAAAAGATGAATTTTGTGGTGTAATGTAGTCGCATACTGGTTTTTCCAGCCTAACAGGTCTGAAAAAGATACTCCCATCGTATTCATATTGTACAGCCCCGTTAAGAATAATAAAGGCAGTCCTACAACTGTTCCCCAGAAACTGTATCTTTTTCCAACTTCCTGATAAGCCTTTACGCTTACATCTTCAGGCAGTTTTCTGACGTAGGGAGAAAGGGCAAGAACCATAAAAAGCATTCCCCCTATCCAGAAGGAAGCCACAAGTATATGTACAGCCATAATTAAACTGTCCATTTCATCCTCAATTTAAGATTTAAGAGTATTTTATCTTAAATATAAACAAAATTTATTGAAAAAATCAACCCTTTGAAAAGTTTTAAAAATTATTTTAAGCTTTAAAAAAAGGAGGAAAGAGATGGAAAATTATCCTCTTGTCGTTCTGCCGGTTGATGATAAAGATATTGAAAAGACCCTTGCAGCTGCTGTTGATAAAAAAATAGACATGGTTGAGCTGAGGATAGATCAGTTTTCAAATCTTGATATTGAGTATGTTGTTGAAAAGGCAAAAGTTGTTAAAAAGTATGATCTGGGTATGATAGCAACCGTTCGCTCAAAAGATGAAGGAGGAACTGACATACCAGATGAGGATAGAATAAAAATTTTTGAGGCTGTTGTTGAGTATGCAGATATTCTTGATGTGGAACTTACATCAAAAAGTATAAACAGAAAGGTTGTGGAACTTGCAAAAGACGAAGGGAAGCTGTCTCTCATTTCATACCATGATTTTGAAAAAACCCCTGAAAATGAAGAAATACAGGAGATAATTGATGCATCTGCCCAGTTAGGAGCAGATATAATAAAGTATGCGTTTAAGATAAACAATGTTGATGACATCAGAAGGCTTATGTGCGTCACAGCAAAAAACAGCCACAGAAAATTAGTGGCTGTCGGTATGGGGGAACTTGGTAAGATAACCAGAGTGGCTGGATTTTTCTTTGGTTCTGTCTTAACTTATACCTATATTGGAAGAGCTTTTGCCCCCGGACAGATTGAGGCAGGAAAGCTTATTGAAGAACTTAAATTTTACGGTTTAAGGAGCTGAAAAATGCAGCATCTTACAAAACAGCAGATTGAGGAGCTGAAAAATATCCTTCTTCAGTGGAAGGATCAGCTTGTGAAGGAATCTCAGGAATCTATAGGCGAACCCCTTTCTTATGAAGGTGGAGATGAGATTGATAGGGCTGACACAGAGGCAGGAAGGTTAGTAATGCTGAGAAATCTTGACAGGGACAGAAAACTGCTCAAAAGAATAGAGTATACCCTAAGGAAAATAGAGGCAGGAACTTACGGTATCTGTGAGATGTGCGGTTCAGAAATACCTTACCAGAGACTAAAGGCAAGACCCGTTGCAAAGCTGTGTATACAGTGTAAAGAGCTTGAAGAAGAAAATGAGTGAGGCTTAACATGAGGTTGAAGGTAACAGATACAGATGCTCTTATAGTTGTTGATATGCAAAATGATTTTATGCCGGGAGGTGCCCTTCCTGTTCCTGATGGAGATAAAATAGTACCTGTTTTAAACAGATACATTCAGATATTTTCAGACAGTAAAAATCCTGTTTTTTTCACAAGGGACTGGCACCCTGAAGACCATATATCTTTTAAAGGGCACGGAGGAATATGGCCTGTCCACTGTGTGCAGGATACCGAAGGTGCAGAGTTTCACCCTGATCTTATAATTCCGGCAGACAATAAATTTATCATATCAAAAGGAACATCAAAAGATTTTGATGCCTATTCTGGGTTTCAGGGAACAGTTTTAAATGACCTTCTAAAAGAAAGAGGAATTAAAAGATTATTTATAGGTGGAGTAGCAACAGATTACTGTGTTTTTAATACTGCACTGGGAGGAATAAATTTAGGATTTCAGGTTTTTGTTCTTTTAGACGGCATAAAAGGGGTTGATGTTAATGAGGGAGATTCTAAAAAGGCTTTAAACAAACTCCTTGAGAAGGGAGCATCTTTAATAGATCTAAAAGATATAGTATCTGAATAAAAAAATTGATAAATTCAAAAAAAGAGCTATTCTTCACCTGATATCAAAGGTTTGATGGAGGCTGTTTTAATTGAACGAAAATCTAAAATACTCCTATATTGTTGATGTTGACCGTGCTATAGAGAGTTTAAAAGATTTTGAAAAAGATAAATACATCTTTTTAGACACAGAAATTGCTGTTAAATCTTTTAAGGAAATTGATTTTTTTCAGGACAAAGTCCGTCTTATCCAGATCGGCAACAGAGAAAAGATTTATATATATGATATGTTCCGGATACCTGAATTTTCAAAACACTTAAGAAAACTCTTAGAAACTAAAGGTATTGTAGGACACAACCTGAAGTTTGACATTAAATTTCTTAAAACGAATTTTAATATCTTTCCCCAGATAGTTTTTGACACTATGATCGCATCACAGCTCCTGTCTGAAAATGAAAGGGAAAAACATTCACTGCAGGCTGTAACATACAGGCTGACAGATGATGAGCTGGATAAAACTCAGCAGACTTCTGCGTGGGGATTAAGAAACCTCAGTAAAGAACAGCTTGATTATGCAGCTAAAGATGTTCATGTTTTAAGGAACATATTTCCAATTTTGAGAGACAGGCTGAACAGTATAAAAACCCCACATAAAGCAACCGGAGTAATACATGAGACATTTACACTGGACAACGCTGCCGCTGTAGTTGAGATGGCGTTCGTTCCACAGCTTGCTTTGATTGAACTTACAGGTATGCCTGTTGATGAAAAAACCTTAAAAAGCCAGCTTCAGAAGGTTTCATCAGATTACCAGAGGATTTACATAGATTTTGTCAGAAAATACGGTGTTGATCCTTTTTCTCCCCATAAAGTTACCTACTGGCTTTCAACAAAATTAGGATTAAAACTCCCAAAAACACAGAAAGGATCCCTTTCTTCACAGGACAGTGCATTAAGAAAGTATATGGATAGGGAAGAGGTCAAACAGCTTGTTGAGATAAGATCAACAAAAAAAATACTTGACAAACTAAAAGAGCTGTCCTCCCATACAAAAAACGGAAGGATTTACAGTGAGTTTAAACAGATAGGAGCTCCAACAGGGAGAATGGCTTCATCAAGACCGAACCTGCAGAACATAACAAAAGAACTTAGAAAGCTTTTTAAGGCTCCAGAAGGAAGATCACTTATTGTTGCAGATTATTCCCAGATAGAACTGAGAATAGCAGCCGAGTATGTGGGAGATAACACTATGATAAAAGCTTTCTCTGAAGGAAAGGATCTCCATAAATTTACAGCCTCCCTGATACTCGGCAAAACCTATGAAGGTGTGACAAAAGAAGAGAGGCAGATGGCCAAAGCGATAAACTTCGGTCTTATTTACGGCATATCACCAAGATCCTTAATGGAGTATGCGAGGAACAACTACGGCATAGATATTTCCATGAAGGAAGCCCAAAAATTCCATGAAAGGTTTTTTGAGGTGTATTCAGGTTTTAAAAATTGGCACGACAGGGTAAAACAGGAGCTGTCAAAAAAGCATTCTCTTGTTGTTTACTCTCTTCTTGGTAGAAGAATGGTTGTCCACAGATTTACAGAAGCTGTAAACTTCCCGATACAGGCAACAGGAAGCGATCTTTTAAAAATGGCTGTTGTTTTTTTTGGAAAGCTGAAAAAGGATCTTGATGCCCAGATTGTCAATCTTGTTCATGATGAGATAATTGTTGAGAGTGATGAAGAATGTTCACAAAAGGCAAAAGATATTCTTTCACAAAGCATGCTAAAAGCAGGCAGAATACTTCTTAAAAAAGTTCCTGTAGAGTTTGAGGTGGAGATTGTAGAAACATGGGCTGATAAATAATAAAGTAAAAAGTTATCTTTATTCCCCCTCACCGACAGGTTCTGTGGAAGTTCCTAAAAATGCTCTTCCTGAGGCAAAGTATATGTAAATAGGCTCTTCATTCCTTAAAACATCAAGAACATTCTGAAACATATGTGAGGGAAGGTGCATTCGTATAATCCCGTTTTGGACATAATCATTCTCAAAAAACATTCCAGGATCATTGAACCTTATGTATGCTACAGGCTTACCTTTTTTGTCGTAAAGGGCGATCTGTGCTCTGTTTGTCTGGTATCCTGATGGACTTCCGTAAAAAAGAATGTGGTATTTAGCGATCTGAGTTGCCATACTTCTAACCTCCTGTGTTTTGATATAAATCTCCTTGCTGTTTTTATAAAAACAATGGAAAATTCCTGACTATTAATAACCGCTTAGATCTGTATGTAACATTTGGGGATATTTTTTCTTGAAAGAAAAGGCAAAATTTATAAATTAACGGGAAGTTTTTAGAAAGTTAAATTAAAAGAATTGAACCTTAATGTTCGTTTATCTAACAAAACTTTTTAGTAGTTTTAATATATCTTTTTTTCCGTTTATCCTTGCCACATCAACAGGAGTTATTCCGTTTTTATCCTTTATCAGCGGGTTTGCTCCCTGCATGAGCAAAAGTTTTATTATCTCTTTATGTCCGTAAAAAACAGCCCAGTGAAGTGCTGTTCCCCCTTTTTCGTCCTGATAATTAACATCTGCTCCTTTTGCTATAGCAAGCCTCACCCTGTCTATATCCCCAAGCTGAGAAGCTACTATTAAAAGGTTGTTTGGATCTGAAGTATCCATTTTCTGACAACCTGCAGTAAGAAAAAAAGAGAACAATACCAAAAATAATAACCTTCCCATTTTTCACCCATTTGTGTTTTTGCAGTATTCCAATATATTATTTTCCTCATAAATTTTCAAAGGGGATTTTGATGGATATCCTGAAAGATGAGGCGATTGTACTGAGAAAATCATTTTCCGGTGATTATGATCTTTCTTTGACAGTTTATATGAAAAAATATGGAAAAGAAAATATATATCTGCCAAAGGGACAGATACTTAAATCCCCTTTTCTCCCTTCATCAGAACCTTTCACATGGTTTAAAGGGCTTTTTATAAAAAGAAGAGAAAAGTTTTTTATAAAAGAGATTGACAGATCAAGGTCTTTAGGTTTACTAATATCAAAGGATTATAAGAAATTTGAAACAGCTTTCTTTATAGCCGATCTATTTAACAGATACATTATATTTCCAGATG
>JALVEY010000005.1 GCA_027030485.1 Persephonella sp. | reverse complement strand
GCTGAGGTTTCAAACTGGTTCATTCTGCAACCTAAGCTGTAAAAAGCCACTTTAAGTTTTTCCATAATACTCCTGCTGAGATTACTCCACAGAATAATTTTATACAGATTTTATGAAAATCAAATGAAATTTATCAGGAAAAAAGCCCCTTTCGGGGCAGAGGGGAGAAATGGGGGAGGTTTAGAAGATGAAACCTATACCAAGCTCAAAAATATCTGATTCGTTATAAGCTTTGTTATCTCTTATCTGGTAGTCTGCCTTCAGAACAACATTAGGGTGAGGCTTCAGGTTAAGACCAACAGTCCAGATAGTTTTGTCATACTGGTTGTTTTTCGTAAATCCTGCCGGAACTTTTTCCTGTGTGTTGTATCTTTCGTATCTGACAAAAACAGGAAGCGACAGATCCGTGTCAGACTTAATAAAAGGCATAACATCATAAGCAAGGTTCAGGTAATACCCGTAAACCTCTTTTGCTACAGTATCTCCTACAGCGAGGGATATTTTGTCTGCGTCAGTTAAAAACCCTTTTACATAAAGACCAGTTATTTCAAGGTTTTTATATGAATATCTCAGATGAAAGTCATACATACTCACCCTTCCATCAAAACCATCTCCCTGTCCTGAGTTCCCTGAATAACCTGAAACACCTACCATAAGCCCATCAATACCTGTATAATCAACCCTTCCTACAAAGGCAAAATCTTCAGCATAAGCCTTACCGCCTGCCTGTCTTCCTCCTTTTACCCATTTTTTTGATGAAAATCCTGTATAGTAAAACCCGTTTGCAACACCTATGTAGTAGTTCCAGTTTTCCATATTGCTGAACAGTAAGATCCCGTTTTCGTTCCATGTTGTTGGTATTATGTTTGTCTCAACCTCCGGTCTGTTTACAGAGTTAAAGAATACAGGCTCATGGAGAAGGTTTGTTATACCAACAGGTATTAAGTAACTTCCCACCCTGAGGTTGACCCACTGATTAAAAAGAAAATCAAGATAAGCAAACTCAATCTTTACCTTTCCACCTCTGCTGGTGTCAGCCCCATGCTCAAACTCCACTTCTGCGTTCAGGATAATACTGTCTGAAAACTTATAACCTATGTAAGGAATAAATCTGTAAACATCTGTAATATCCTTCTTTGTTGATTTTTCAAATCTCTGGTATATGATCTCCCCGTATCCACCAATAGAAAGACCTGCAGGGGTGAAATAAACTTTTGATGCAGCATACCCCATTCCTGAAAACTGTTTCTGGGCAAGCTCAGGTATTTCTACCTGCTGTTTCAGATCTGCTATCTCCTCAATCAGTTGCTGGTTCTGCTCTTCAAGGGATTTTAGCCTTTCCTCTATCTCCTGAAGGTTTGCCCCGAAAGAAGTTGAAAATATTCCTGTTAAGAGTGCATAAGATATTACTTTCCTCATCTTCTCCTCTCCTTTGAAATTGAGATTTAGTATCATTTAATATGGAAAAAATTTAAAATTTTATGATTTTTTAGAAAAAATCTCATATTAAAAAAAGAAAAAATGTATAAACTTTTAGGCAGGAGGTTGTAAAATGGTTGTTTTATTTGTCTTACTGCTTGCTGGTATGTCTTACGGTGGACTGATAATAAAACCTGATGATGCTGTAAGAAAAATATTTCCAGATCACCAAATACAGAAAAAAAGCATAATGATAGACAAAAAAACAAGAGATCTCATACAGAAAAAGTTTAAAACAAAGATGAAAACATCAATATTCCGGATATACCTTATAAAGAAGAATAGAAATCTGATCGGATACGGCATCCTTCATTCCCACAGGGTAAGAACCAAAAAAGAAACTGTTCTTTTTATTCTGGACAAAAACTGCCGTATAAAAGACATAGAGATAATAGCATTTTACGAGCCTCCTGAATACATTCCCCCTGATAAATGGTTCAGAAATTTTGAAAACAAAGGTACATCAGAAATTCCTGCCGTCAAAAAAAATATCCCTAACATCACCGGGGCAACACTTTCCTCAAGGGCAATAACATATGCCTCCAGACAGGTAATAGGGATATGTGATCTATACCTCAGGGAGAAATTCAGATGAGATACACTGTCCAGCACAGAAAAAGCAGGTACATCAGCTTTCTTGTTTTAAATCTCTCTTTTGGGGTTCAGTTTTTTTTAATTTTGTTTGTTGTTTATAAATATCTGATGGAAGAATTTTTCCCTGAACAGATAAAGCTGTCAATTCTTGGGGATTTCGACCAGTTTTTAGAAGGAAAAAGCCTTCTCCAGATAGTAGAAAGCGTTCATATAGAGGTTTTTTTAATAATGCTTACAACTTTAACTGTGATGTCAATTATGCTGAGAGCAGAAATAACAGAAAAGTTGAAAATATTTTTTATTTTTACAGGATTTACCTCCGGTTTTGTTTATGCTGTTTCGCCTTTTGCGGTCAGTTTTTTGGGAGAAATATTTTCTTATGTTCAGTTTTTATTCTTCTGCCTTTTCATAATCATCTGCTCTGCAGTTAACACACTGAATATATACTGCTTTTTAACAGGTAAAATAAAATGAGATCTATGTTTTTGATCGGTTTTTTTGGTGGGGTTTTTTTCCTTATTGAGATCTTCACAGGTCTTTATCTGTTTTATCAGAAATACGGTTTTTCTATTGAAAAAACCCTTGTGTATACACACGGGAATCCTGATGAAATGATCAGGGGAAAAAGCTTTTTAGGTCTGATTGAACTGCATTTTCCACACTTTTTGGCTATTTTTCTGTCTGTGTTTGTGATTTCTCACCTTTTTTACTTCTTCAGGATAAAAAAACTCTATTTTTATCTGGCAGGTACAGTATTTTTATCAGGTTTTTTAAACTTTTTGTCTCCTTTTTTAGTTCTTTACAATAAAAATCTTGCGTTTTTGAAGGTGTTTTCATTCAGCATATTTTTTACTTCCGTTGTTTTTATGGCTGTTTATCTGTGTTTTCTCACATTCCTTAAGATTAGACAAAAATGTTAGATCTTTTAAGTAAAGGCTGTTGAAACTTCCCTGTAAATAGCAGTTTTTTGTTATCAGAATAAACCCTAACTTTTCCTTTTCTAAAAAGCTAACAGCCTTTTCAACAGGCATAACAGATACAGCTGTAGTATAAGCGTCCAGAGATGCGTTATCCAGAGTTCCGATCAATGTAATTGAGATTATGTTTGATGCTGATCTTTTTGTTAATGGGTTTATAAGGTGATTGTCCTGTATGCTGTCTCTAAACCTTTCGTACACCCCACTTGTTGAAACACCGGTTTCCTTATTTTTTGTTAAAAAACATGCAAAATACCCGTCTGAAAAGGGATCTTTTATGCATACTTTACACCTTTTTAAACATCTAATATCCCCTGAAGCTTTTATGATGCCTTTTATTCCTCTTTTTTTTAGCATGCCCGAAACAATATCAACAGCGTAGCCTTTTGCTATCCCTCCAAAATCAAGGGAGATGCCATTTATTAAAAAAATCCGGTTTTCTTTTATGAGTATATTTTCTATTCCGTAAGAATCAGTTTTGGGAAAATCACACCCTCCAACAAAATCTCCGTACCTGTATGTTATATTTCCCATAGAAATATCAAAAAAACCGTCAGTTTCCCTATGCAGCTGAACCGCTTTTTTTAAAAGATCCATAAAAAATTTATCTGCCTTCAGCTGTTTTTTTCTATTCAGTTCACACAGAACACTATCTTTTCTATAAAGGGAAAAATATTTATCAACCTTTCTAAAGGGCTCAAAGAACTGTTCATCAACTTTAGGGGCAGACACAGAAACAGGAATTCCCATTATGTATTTTGCCCTTTCTTCAGCATAAGAAAACCCGAAAATAAGCAAAAAGATTATAAATATCCCCAATTCTCCATCCTACTTTTACTGTACTGGCTTTTAAGCCTAATCTTTCTTAACTATACTTTTTAATACCCCTTTATCCATTAAATTTTAGCTAAAAGTAGTACGGTAGTCAGATGATGTGCAAATATTACAATTCAGAAGTTGCAATAAGACATTTATAGAAAACGCAGAAAAAAACTATTATTCCCACAACTACAAAGAATTAGCAGTTAGGATGTTTTGTGAAGGAATGACAAAGAGAGCCATAGCCAGGGTTTTATATGCCTTTGGCATGCTCAAAACAAAGATTTGTGGATAAGACGGGAAGGAGAAAAAAAGCTTAAAAAAAATATGAAGGTAGATTGAAAGCTTTAAAAAAGAGACAGGTAAATAATCTGTCTATAGATGAGATGTGTAGTTATATAGGAAATAAGAGTAGTGATTTTTGGTTATGGACAGTCGTTGCAGATAAAATGAGATAGGTAAACGGACAGAAGAAACATTTTACGTTTTAGAACAAAAGCTCCCCAAATAAAAACAGGTTCATGTAGATGGATACCATATTTACGAGAATTTGAGAAATAGGAAAAAGAAAAAGTTTGGTTTAACAAATTGGGATGAAGGGTACATACAATAATAAAAGATAGATTGGTAATGTTTAGGAGAAAAACAAAGCCTATGCAAAAAAATTCAACGAAAAGAGCTTTGGCTTTATTTTTTATTTACTGGAATTTATTACCTATGGACTTATGAACTAACTACCTTAAATC
>JALVEY010000004.1 GCA_027030485.1 Persephonella sp. | reverse complement strand
GAAGAGTTTGAGTTAGACATAGGAACAAAGTATGTCCACGGTCTGTTGTTTTACAACACATATTTTGATCAGGTGGCTAAAGCCTTAGGTAAAGACACAGTGTGTCTTATAGTAGGCGGCTGGATAAGAGACAGGTTGTTAAATAGACCTATAAAAGATAAGGTTGATGTTGATTTTACTGTTACCACAGACCCATTTTTGATAGTTAAAAATCTTAAAAAGATCTTAGGGAAAGGGGATATATTTCAGTTTGAAAAGGAAAAGAATGTTGCAACAATAATTTTTTATGAAAATCATACGAGATACAGATTTGATTTTTCATTTTTAGATATATCTGATATTATGGAAAACCCTGATCTTGATTTTTATGATAAAGAGAAAGCGATCATACAGAGGATAGATCAGGATCTTCTAAAGAGAGATTTTACCATAAACGCCATGGCTGTTGTCTTTGATGATGCCCTTGGTATGGGAGCAACCCAGACTGTGCTGTTTGATCCATCAGGGGGTCTTGAGGATCTTCAAAAAGGTATTGTAAAGCCAGTTTCCATAGAAAACATAATCAGCGATCCTGTCAGAATTCTCAGAGGATACAGAATAGCCCAGCAGCTTGATTTTGAGCTTGATAAAGATTTTGGAAAATGGGTAAAGAAAAATCCTGATATTGTTAAAAATTCCCCGAAAGAGAGAATAAGAGATGAGCTGTTAAAAATTTTTGATGGGGAAAGATCGGCAGATGTGGTAGGATCAATGATAAAAGCAGGTATATTTCAAAAGATAGTACCTGAGATTGAGGAGATCTCAAAAATAGGAAAAACAGGGGATTTTCATAAATTCCCCCTTCTTAAGCATTCATTAAAAACCCTTGAGTATATGGAACAGTTTCTAAAAAAAAAGAGCTGATAAGATCAACAATCCATAAAAATATCTTAAAAAATTTAGGAAAAAAAACTTTTTTAACAGAATTTAACGATATCACCCTATTAAAACTTTCTGCATTTTTCCACGATGTAGGCAAAATAAAAGGTATAAAAAAACACGAGCTGACAGGGGCAGACATTTTTGAAAAAAGCATATCAAAAGAGCTATCCCTTGGAAGCAGAGCCACAAAATTTGTATCAAGACTTATAAAACACCACCTTGATGTTGTTAAACTATATTTTTTGAGGGAAGAAAATAAGGATATTTCTGAAGAAATAAACTTTTTCTGGTACGAAAACAGGGACATAGCCGGGCATATTTTTGTTTTGACGCTTGCAGACATTTACGGAACATCAGAAGATGATCAGTTTTTAGACAAAATAAGGCTTTTTATAATTTACCTTCAGGAGTATTACTTTGATTTTTATACGAAAAATATAATTGAGAAACCTTTACTCTCAGGAAAAGAAATAATGGAGATTTTAGATCTTCCACAATCGCCTTTAATAGGTAGAATAAAACAACAGTTGTTAAAAAAGCAGATAAAAGGAGAGATAAAAACAAAAGATCAGGCTGTAAGTTTTATAAGATCCCTTAAGTTATAATTCCTCCACCTAAAAGCTTATCACCCCAGTACAGTGCAAGAACCTGTCCTGAAGCAAACCTGACCTGCGGTTCCTTAAAGTAAAATCTGCAGCCATTCCCGACTTTTTCAAAGCTTTTAATCTCAACAGGTTTCTGCCTGTACCTTCCCTGAACTGTAAGCTCAAGACTGTGTAGTTTATCTTCCGGAATAAACAGGTTGAGATCCTCTGTTTCAACATATTCTGTCAGAAGATCCTCTTTTGTTCCGACTATAAGGGCGTTTTCCTCAGGAATTTTTTCCACAACATAAAGGGGCTCTTTCCATGCAACGCCTAAACCTCTTCTCTGTCCTATTGTATAATTTGCCAAACCTGAATGTGTTCCGACCTTTTTACCGTTTTTAAGGAGTATATCCCCCTTTAATGGCGGTATCAAACCTGTTTCTTTAAGATATTCCCCTGGAGATTTCCCTGCAGTAAAGCATATCTCAAAGCTTTCAGACTTTTTGGCAACAGGGATTTTGTATTTTTCTGCTGTCTTCCTTGTTTCTTCTTTTGTTAAATTTTCAAGGGGAAATATAAGATAATCAAGAACTTCTTTTTCTAAAAGAGCCATAAAGTAAGACTGATCTTTATTCCTGTCTTTTCCTCTTTTTATGACTTTATTTCCTTCTATTTGGGCTGTTCCAAGATAATGACCGGTTGCCAGCAGGTCGGCACCTAAGATCTCCCTCACATATTTTGCCAGTAATCCTGTTTTTACCTCTCTGTTGCATATACTGCAGGGATTTGGGGTTTTTCCCTTTTTGTACTGATCAACAAAGTAATCTATAACTTTTTTTTTAAATATATCTTCCCAGTCAAGAACGTAATGTTCAATGCCTAAATAAGAAGCCACCCTCTTTGCATCTTTCACATCTTCAGGAGAACAGCATACCTGCATACCTGTGTCGCATGATATGGAACTCATCTTCAGAGTAATCCCTATAACATCAAAGCCTTTTTCTTTAAGCAGAAGGGCGGCTGCAGACGAGTCCACCCCCCCGCTCATTGCCACGGCAACCTTTTTCATTTTTATTTGATAAGCTCACCCATCTTGAATATTGGTAGATAAAGGGCAATGAGGATTACACCTACGATACTTCCGATAAACACCATGAGTAGCGGTTCAATCGTTGATATTAGACCTTCAACAGCTCTATCAACCTCATCCTCAAAGAAGTTTGCTATCGTATCCAGCATTTCATCAAGCCTTCCTGTATCCTCACCAACCCTTACCATGGCGATTAATATAGGCGGGAATACTTTTGGATCAAGTGATTTATAGATCTCCTGTCCTTTTTCAACCTTGTCTTTTGCCTCAAGGATTGCCTTTTCAATTACAACATTACCTGCAACACTGGAGGATATCTCTAATGATCTCATTATGGGGACACCACCTGTTATAAGAGTGGCAAGAGTTCTTGAAAATTTTGCTATTGCACCTTTAAGGAATATATTTCCCAAAAGTGGAAGATGGAGAAAAATTCTATGGTAAATCTCTTTACCGACCCTTGTACTGTAAAAAAATCTATTCAGTATTACAAGCCCTATAAGTCCTATTATTATGTACAGGATGTTATTTTTGACCAGATTACTTGCGTCAATAAGCAGCTGGGTTAAAAATGGAAGTTGTCCTCCCATACTTGCATACAGATTGGCAAATGTAGGAACAATAAATGTAAGAATACCCAGAACTATAACCGTTGCTATAACAACAACCATCGCAGGATACCATGATGCACTGACTATTTTTCTTTTTATAGCCGCAATTTTTTCATAGTATTCGGTTGCTCTTTGGAGTATAACATCAAGGTTTCCAGACTCTTCGGCAGCCTCTATCAGATTAACCAGAAATTCCGGAAAAACCTTTGGATGTTTTGCCATCGCTTTTGAGAGCGACATTCCAGCAACAACATCTTCTTTAACCTTTTTCAAAGTTTCCGCCAGTGTTTTATTAGGTATCTGTTCCGATAAAATCTCAAGAGATTCAGCTATTCCAACCCCAGCATTTATCATTGCACCTAACTGTCTTGTAAATATCGCCAGATCCTTCTCTTTTACCTTTGGTTTAAAAATGTTCAATTCTAAACTTAACTGTTTTGCCGGTGCTATCTGTAGTTTTATTTCTTCAAAGCCTCTTTTTTCAAGCTCCATCTGTGCTGCACCGGCGTCAGGTGCATATATAACATCTTCCCTAACCACCCCGTATTTATCTCTCGCTACATATTTGAACTTTGGCATTACTTACCTCCCTTATTTTAAGGTTTTGAGCATTCTTTCCAGTTCTTGTGGTTCGGGAGATACTTTAAATCCATCTTCTTCTGTTATCCAGCCCTCTTTTATCGCTCTGTATATGGACTGGTTCATCGTCTGCATACCTGTTCCGACCTGTCCAGACTGCATAAGACCATAAATCTGGTGTACTTTATTTTCTCTTATCAGATTTCTTATACCTGTTGTAGGAATTAAAACCTCATGGACGAGAACTCTGCCTCCTCCTACTCTTGGCAGAAGCCTCTGTGATATAACACCTTGCAGAACAAAACTGAGCTCTGTTCTTATCTGATCCTGCTCATTTTCAGGAAAAACATTTATTATACGGTTTATTGTCTGAATGGCTGTGTTTGTATGGAGTGTTGCAAATACGAGGTGACCTGTTTCTGCAGCCGTAAGAGCAGCTCTTATAGTTTCAAGATCCCTCATTTCACCAACAAGTATAACATCTGGATCTTCCCTTAGTGCGTATTTAAGGGCTATTGAAAAACTTGATGTGTCATTCCCCACTTCTCTCTGAGCCACAAGGGATTTTTTGTGGGGAAACAGGTATTCTATAGGATCTTCAATAGTTATTATATGGTATGGGTAGTTTGTGTTTATGAAGTCTATCATTGAGGCTAACGTTGTTGTTTTACCAGAACCGGTAGGACCTGTAACAAGAACCAGACCCATGCTTTTTCTACAGAGTTCTTTAACGGATGGAATGAGTCCAAGCTCCTCTATAGGTTTTATTTCAAATGGAATTCGCCTTAAAGCTGCCGCAACGCTGCCTCTCTGTCTGTAAACATTAACCCTGAACCTTCCCAGACCTTTGATACCAATGGAAAAGTCAACCTCGTTCTTATCCTCAAAAGCTCTTTTTTGCTTTTCATTCATTATGGAATAAATGAACTTCTGGGTGTCTTTAGGATACATAACCGGATAATCTGCCAGATAAACGATTTTTCCATCTATCCTTACAGTTGGTGGTGCTCCTGCTGTAATGTGAATATCTGTAGCATCCCTTTCTATGGCTACTTTTGCAATTTCATCAATGGTAAAGGAAAGTTTTTCCTGCTCCATGATTTATTACCTCAAAATTTTACTTTATCAGAACCCTTTCAACTTCTGCTATGTCTGTTATCCCTCTTTTTACTTTCTGTAAAGCGTTTTGAAATAATGTCCTCATCCCATTTTTTATGGCAAGTTCTTTTAATTGTGCTGCGTTTGCTCCTGAAAGGATAGCTTTTCTAATATTATCGTCAATCTCAAGTATTTCATGAACGGCTGTTCTTCCTCTATATCCGGTTTTATTGCATCTTTCGCAACCGTCTGGATTGTGTGTATAAAACTGCCCGTTTTTAATATCTTCTTCCGAAAGACCAAGTCCTAACCAGAACTCTTCAGGATACTTCGCAGGTAATTTGCACTTATCGCACAGTTTTCTTACCAATCTCTGTGCCATGATCATATTTACGGCTGTTCCAACAAGAAAATTTTCTACACCTATATCTATAAGTCTTGTGATAGAAGAGGGGGCATCGTTTGTGTGGAGTGTGGAGAATACAAGATGACCTGTAAGAGCAGCTTTTATTGATATTTCTGCAGTTTCTCTATCCCTTATCTCACCAACAAGTATAATGTCAGGGTCCTGTCTTAAAAATGATCTTAAAGCTTCGGCAAATGTAAGACCTATATGTTCTTTTATCTGAACCTGATTTATTCCCGGAATAGAAACTTCAACAGGGTCTTCGGCTGTTGAAATATTAACATCTTCTGTGTTTCTTTCCATCAAAGCTGTATAAAGTGTTGTCGTTTTACCTGAACCGGTTGGACCTGTAACAAGAACCATTCCCCAAGGACTGTATATGGCTTTCCTAATTTTGTCCAGATCGTCAGGCTCAAAACCTAAGTCCTCCAGTTTTAGTCCAAGGTACGACTGGGCATCCTGAATTCTCATTACAACTTTTTCACCGTAGACGGTTGGAATAATTGACACCCTTAAATCAATAGGTCTTCTGTCAATCCTGACTCTTATTCTTCCATCTTGGGGAAGTCTTTTTTCTGCTATATCAAGATTTGCCATTATTTTATATCGAGCAATTAAAGCATCTTTAATGTTTACAGGAAGTCTCTGTACAGTCCGTAAAATACCATCTATTCTATACCTAACCCTTAGTTCCTTCTCAAAAGGTTCAATATGAATATCAGAAGCTCCCTGTTTTACAGCATTTACTATAAAAAGCCTTGAAGCTTTTACAATAGGGGCCTCTTCTGCACCTGCAATTGCTTCGCTGACGTTTATTTCTTCTTCTTTCTGATATTCCTCTTCAACCTCAGCATCAAACCCTATATTGTCAAGTATTTCTGTTGGGGCTGCCATTCTGCTATAACTTTCAAGAAGCTGCTGAATTTCTGAGTAAGAAGCAACAAGTATCTCAATATTTTTTATCCCTAAGAACTTTAAATAATGGATAATCTCTTTGTCTATGGGATTGAAAGCGGCTATTGTCAATTTTTCTGTTTCATTGTCATACTGGACAGGTGCAAATTTTTTCTTTGTCATATAACCGTAGGGGATGTTTGACAGAATTGTTTCATCAACATTTGTTTCCATAGATGGATCGTAGGGTTTAAGATTGAGAAAATTAACAAAGAATTCTTTTATTTTGTCTTCATCTGCGATTTTGCTTTCTACAAGATAAGTTAATATATCTGTAAACTCTTTACCGTCAACGTTAGGGTTGTTTCTTACCTTCTCTGGAGGTACAATTCCCTGAGAAACCATTAATCGGAGAAAGGTTAACTTCCTTCTACTTTTAAAATCAATATCACTCATTTTATAACCTGAAAATTTTTTGTATATGGTTGTTATTATATAATAATAAGAAATTTTTAAAAAGCTACCAATCAGGAGATAAATATTGAAAAAACTAAATAACATTAAGCGGATTTTGATAGCAAACAGAGGGGAAATTGCTATAAGAGCAATAAGAGCTATAAGAGAATTGGGGGGAGAATCAATTGCTGTTTATTCTGAAGCAGATAAAAATTCTATTCATGTAAGACTTGCAGACTATTCAATATGTATAGGAAAAGCTCCTTCTGAAAAGAGTTATCTTCATATACCCTCCATTTTGTCCGCAATAGAGATATCATACGCAGATGCTGTTTATCCCGGATATGGATTTTTAGCTGAGAATCCAAATTTTGCCGCTATGTTAGAAAAATCAAATATAAAATTCATAGGTCCAAGCTCTAAGACCATCAAACTTACAGGAGATAAAGCTGCTGCAAGAAAGGCAGCTCAGGAAGCAAATGTTCCTATAATACCGGGAAGTCCTCCTGTGGAAACCCTTAAAGAAGCTCTGGAAGTTGCAGACAGAATTGGCTATCCTGTTCTTCTAAAAGCCGCTGCTGGCGGTGGTGGAAGAGGTATGAGAATAGTGCATTCACCACAGGAACTTGCGAGGCTGCTTCCTGTTGCCCAAAGGGAATCCGAGGTGAATTTTGGGGATAATCGCATTTATGTTGAAAAATTTATTCAAGACCCTAAACATATTGAGATACAGATACTATCTGATGAATACGGAAATGTTGTTTATGTAGGGGATAGGGAATGTTCTATTCAGAGGAGGCATCAGAAGCTCCTTGAGGAATCTCCATCTCCATTTATAACTGAAAGGGTCAGAAAGGAGATGGGAGAGGCTGCTGTAAGGTTCGCAAAGCATGTAGGTTTTACAGGAGCTGGAACTGTAGAGTTTATAGTGGATAAGGATATGAACTTTTATTTTATAGAAATGAACGGTAGAATACAGGTGGAGCACCCTGTTTCAGAGATGACAAGTGGTATTGACCTTGTGGCGTGGCAACTTCTTATAGCAGATGGGCAAAAGCTGGATTTCAATCAAAAAGATATAAAAAATACCGGTCATGCAATAGAGTTCAGAATAAATGCTGAAGATCCAGAAACATTTACTCCAAATCCTGGAAAAATTGAGGATCTTTATCTTCCTGGTGGGTTTGGTGTAAGAGTAGATACCCATATATATAAGGGGTATACCATCCCACCTTACTACGATTCTTTAATAGCAAAGCTAATTGTTTACGGAAAAAACAGAGAGGAGGCTATAATAAGAGGAAGAAGGGCATTGACAGAGTTTGTGGTGGAAGGAATAAAAACAACAAGGGATTTTCACCTTAAAATACTAAAAGATGAAGAATTCCTCTCAGGAAAATACACAACATCACTTGTTGATAATAAGTATCTGGGAATAAAGGAATGATAAAGATTCTTACAGTAGGTCCTTTGCAGGAAAATACCATCTTTATTATTGATGAAGATACAAAAGAAGTAATAGTTGTTGATCCAGGGGCTGAAGGAGAGAGGGTGTTAAGAGAGCTTGAAAATTACAGCCTGAGGTATATACTTGCAACACACGGTCATATTGACCATGTGGGGCAGGTTGGACTTTTGAAAAAAAATTTTGATGTTCCATTTTTGATGAGTGAAAATGATCTGTTTTTGACAAATAATGATATATTTCCCGGTTTTGCCCAGATGGTTGGAGCTGATGTCTGCCCTGAACCTGACAGATTTTTAAAAGAGGGGGAGATTATCTCTTTTGGAAGGTTTAACCTGAGGGTTATTGAAACCCCGGGTCATACACCGGGGAGCGTCTGTTTTTATGACCGGGAAAACAGCTTTGTTATAACAGGTGATACGCTTTTTAAGGGGAGCATAGGAAGAACTGATCTTCCCGGCGGGGATATGAAGCAGATGGAAAACTCTCTAAAAAAGCTGATGGAGTTGCCTGATAACACAGATGTAATTCCAGGACATGGAGATATTACAAAAATAGGAATAGAGAAAAAAACAAACCCGTATATAACAGGAGATTTCAGGATAGAGCTATGGTAAAGATAGGAGCTCATGTATCTTCATCAAAATCCCTTGATCTTGTTTTTGATAGGGGAAAAGAGATAGGTGCAGACACGGTGCAGTTTTTTGTTTCTTCTCCAAGATCATGGGCATGGAAAGAAAGGACAGATCAGGAAAAAGAGCTTTTTAGAAAAAAAAGAAAGCAGACAGGCATTTCCCCTGTTGTCGTCCATTCTTCTTACCTTTTCAACCTTGCTTCAGCAGATGAGAAACTTAGAAAAAAGTCGGTAAACGGGGTTATAAATGAGCTTAAACTGTGTGAAGAACTGCAGATAGACTACTACGTAATCCATGCAGGAAAGGCAAAAGGACTTGGTGAAAAACAGGCTGTAAGGAATATTATCGGCAGTATGGAATCTGTATTTTCACAGATAGAGCTGAAACACACAACATTTTTGTATGAAACCCTTGCAGGACAAAAAGGGGAAATAGGAAAGACAACTGATGAACTTTTAATGCTTATTGAGCCTTTTTTTGACAGAAAAATTGGTGTATGTATTGATACATGCCATCTTTTTTCGGCAGGGTACAGGATAAATACAGAGGATGGTTTTTACGCATATAAAGAGGAACTAAAGGAAAAAGTAGGATTGGAAAGGATAAAGGTTGTACACTGCAACGACTCAAAAACCCCCTTTAACTCAAGAAAGGATAGACATGAGCATATAGGTGAAGGATCAATAGGTCATAAGGGGTTTGAATTATTTTTAAATGATGAATATTTTAGTAATCTCCCCTTTATATTAGAGACACCAAAAACGGGAGATATGGACATTATTAATATGAAAAGGTTAAGAAATCTAATAAAGGCGCCCGTAGCTCAGTAGGATAGAGCACCGGTTTCCGGGGCTGGGGGTCGCAGGTTCAAATCCTGCCGGGCGCATTAAAGGGTGAAAAAGATGGTAGAAAAAGCTGTTATTGACAGGATTGAGGATGAGCTTTCAAAATTTATGGATTCCCATGTGGAGTTTATACTGAAGGTTGGAGGCTACATTCTCTCAAGCGGCGGTAAAAGGTTAAGGCCTGTTCTTGTACTTACATTCTCAAAACTTCTTAGAGGTGAAAATCAGGACAGGGACTATCCGCTTGCTGTTGCAATGGAGTACCTCCATACAGCATCCCTTTTGCATGATGATGTTGTTGATGGCGCAGACACAAGAAGGGGGAAACCTTCGGCAAACAGGATATTCGGAAATGACACGGTAGTGCTTACAGGGGATTATATGTATGCAAATGCCCTTTATCTTTTCTCCATTTATGGTGATATAGATATGATAAAAAATGTCTCAGATTCTGTAAAAAAAATGTCTGAAGGACAGCTTCTTGAACTTAAAAAAATAGGCGATATAGATATGAGCTATGATGAGTATTTCAGGATACTTGAGGGGAAGACTGCTGTTTTGTTTGGAAGTTGTTGTTATGTCGGGGCTTCACTTGGGGGAGGAACGCAGAATCAAAAAGAAAGCGCCTACAGGTACGGACTTAATATAGGACTTGCCTTCCAGCTGATAGATGATTACTTAGATTATACATCTACAGAGGAAAAGTTAGGGAAACCTGTGTGTAACGACCTTAGGGAAGGGAAGATAACATATCCTCTCCTTTCTGTTCTGGATCGGCTTTCACAAGAAGAAAAGGAGTTTGTAAAAAAAGTGATAAGGGATACAGATCCTCAAAAGGAGGATATAGAAGCTGTTAAAAATATTGTCCAGTCAAAAGGAGGTATGACAAAGACCATAGAAAAAGCAAAACAGCTTGTGGATAATGCTGTCGGTGAGCTTGAAAACTTCCCCCAGAATGAATATCTTAAAAAGCTGGAGGAGCTCGCCAAATTTATTGTAGAGAGGGAGTTTTGATGAGAAGAACGGTGCTTAAGTCAAAAATCCACAGAATAACAATAACCGGTGCTGATCTCCATTATGAGGGATCTTTAACCCTTGATGAATCTGTTATGGAAGCTGCCGATCTGGTTCCATTTGAGAAGGTTGAAGTTTTCAATATTAACAATGGAAACAGATTTTCAACCTATGTTATACCCGGAGCCAAGTACAGCGGAGAGTGCATACTTAACGGTGCAGCCGCAAGACTGGGACATGCAGGGGATCTTATTATAATAGTTTCATACGCTGATCTTGAAGATTCAGAACTGAAAGGTTTTAAGGTAAAACTGGTTTATATGGATGAGGACAACTCTATTAAAGAACATAAAGTAGCCGGAATTTTTTCCGAAGAGGCTAAAGAGATTGCACTGAGGAATAAAAATCTAATAAAGGACTGAAAATGGATAAATTAAGCCGGTATTATCTCATAATAGGGGTAATACTGGCTGTTTTATCTTTCTCATGTAGTTCAAAAAAACCCCAGACAAAGGCCTATATTGTTAAAAAGAAAGACAAGGCCTATGTGATAATAAAAAAAGGAAATAAAAAAACGGTTATAAAGGTCGATGGGGTATATATCAGTGAAAAAGATCTACCTGTTATAGGGGAAGAAGAGGAAAGGATACTCTTTGAGGAGTCTATAAAGACAGGAATAAGAATTCCAAACAAGAAAGATATAAGAAAATATCTGTATTTTTACGGAATAAGGAACAGGGACTGGACAGAGAGAGCTTTAAACAGGGCTAACTTTTATCTTCCAATGATAAAATCTGTCTTCAAAAAATACAGAATACCGGAGGAACTTGCATATTTACCTGCCATAGAAAGTGCGTTCAACCCTTATGCAACTTCTCGCTCTGGAGCAGCAGGATTATGGCAGTTTATGAGAATAACAGGAAAAAGATTTGGGCTAAAAATAAACAGCAAGGTTGATGAAAGGAGAGATCCTTACAAATCAACCGTTGCAGCTGCAAAATATCTGAGGTATCTGTACAGAATGTTCGGTAGATGGGATCTTGTTCTGGCAGCTTACAACTGCGGGGAAGGTTGTGTCCAAAGGAAAGTTAGACATTCATCAAATGATTTTTGGGACATAAAACACAGGCTACCATCACAAACAAGGGAGTACGTACCAAAATTTTTCGCTATGGTTTTAATAGCAAAAAATCCAAAAAAATATGGGATAAAAATACATAGGGCAAATATATATTACGTTGAGACAAAAAAATACCACAGGGTTAGCTCACTGAGAAAAATCAGCAGTGAACTTGGGGTTGATTACGGTCTTTTAAGAAAATACAATGCACATTTTAGAAAAGGGGTGGCTTATCCCGGATATAATCTGAACATTCCTTATAAAAAAGTTGCCAAAACAAAACCGGTAGTAAAAAAAGTAAGCTACAGATTTAAATACCATTACGTAAAAAAGGGAGAAACCCTTTACAGAATAGCAAAAAAGTACAATGTCTCTGTTGAAGAGATAACAAAATTGAATAAAATAAAAAACAACCTGATAAAACCAGGAATGATTTTAAAAATTCCCGAAAAAGAGGTGTCCCTAAGATAGATGATAAACAGAAGAAAAACGAGAGCCGTTTATGTTGGAAATGTCAAGATAGGCGATAATGCTCCTATTGTTGTCCAATCTATGACAGACACCAAAACCCATGATGTTGAATCTACACTCAATCAGATAAACAGGTTGTATCAGGCTGGCTGTGAAATAGTAAGGGTGGCAGCACCAACAGAAAAAGATGCCCTTGCCCTTTCAGAGATCGTTAAAAAATCTCCTGTACCTGTAATTGCAGATATTCATTTTTCTCCAAGAATAGCATTTGCAGCCCTTGAAAGCGGAATTCACGGTATCAGGTTAAATCCAGGAAATATAAATGACAAAGGAAAAATAAAAGAGATACTTCATGAATGTAAAAAAAGAAATATAGCTGTAAGGCTCGGGGTGAACTCAGGATCTTTAGAAGAGAGATTACTGGAAAAATACGGTTATCCAACAGGACAGGCCCTTGCAGAAAGTGCCCTCTACTGGTCAGAATTTTTTGAAAGTGTAGGTTTTACAAACTTTAAAGTTTCCATAAAAGGCTCAGATGTTCTCCAGAACATACAGGCAAACGAGATATTTGCCTCAAAAACAGACATTCCCCTTCACATAGGGATAACAGAAGCAGGACCATCAGGAAAAGGTTCTGTAAAATCGGCTGTAGGTCTTGGAATTCTTCTGTATATGGGAATTGGAGACACTATGAGAGTTTCTTTAACCGCAGATCCTGTAGAGGAGGTAAAGGTTGCATACCAGATACTCCAGTCTCTTGGTATCAGAAGGAAAGGAATAGAGATCATATCCTGTCCAACCTGCGGAAGGATAGAGGTTGATCTCCCGAAGGTAGTAAAAAAGGTTGAAGAAAAGTTAGAGGGAGAGGATCTGCCTATTAAGGTGGCAATAATGGGGTGTGTTGTTAACGCTATTGGAGAGGCAAGGGAAGCAGACATAGGTTTGGCATGTGGTAATAAATCTGCGATACTTTTTAGGGAAGGACAGCCTTTAAAAAGGGTTTCTGAAGAAGAAATGGTAGATCAGCTTGTGGAAGAGATAAGGAGAATTAAGGAAGAAAAAAATGGAAGAGCTTGAAACAAATATCAGGGCTGTTGCTGTTGATGTTCTTTCTGAAGAATGGCATGAGGAAGACATCCTTAACAAAACCCCCGTTGTAATAAAAAAAATAACAAAAAGAAAGGGCGGTTTTACACTTCATATGCAGTCCCCCTATGAGGATATAGAGTGGTACTTCTCAAAAGGATTAACCCTGTTTAATTTTATGGAAGGTTCAAAAGGAAAATTTCTCAGAATAGAACATGAAGATGGTCAGTACTGGGTAGATCTTCCCCCTGACAGATCTGTTTTACATTTTTTAAAAGAGTTTATGGAGGATTAGATGGAAAGGCTCATAGAAAAAGCTGAAATCCTTATGGAAGCTCTCCCTTTTATCACTAAGTTCAGAGGAAAAACCTTTGTTATAAAATACGGCGGAAATGCTATGGCAAAGGCAGATCTTAAAGCAGCTTTTGCTCAGGATATACTTATGCTCAAATACATAGGGATAAACCCTGTTATAGTTCATGGAGGCGGTCCCCAGATAGGTGAGGTTCTAAAAAGTATGGGGCTTGAGTCAAGGTTTGTCGGTGGGCTGAGAGTGACAGACAAAAAAACAATGGATGTTGTTGAGATGGTTCTTGGGGGTCTTGTTAACAAAAATATTGTTATGCTTATAAACAGATATGCGGGGGGACATATCAGGGCTGTAGGTTTAACAGGTAAAGATGGGGGATTAATCAGGGCAAAAAAGCTTGATGCTGAGGAATATTTCAGACAGATGGGTGATTTCAGACCAACAGAGCTTTTAGATCTTGGACATGTTGGTGAGGTAGATTATGTTGATGTTCAGATACTTAAACATCTTGAGGAGGATAACTACATACCTGTTATAGCACCTGTTGGTTTTGATTTAGAGGGTAATGCATACAACATAAACGCTGATTTTGTTGCTGCAGCGATTGCCGGATCACTTAAGGCAGAGAAGGCTATATTCCTAACAGATATAGAAGGTCTCAAAGACGAAAACGGCAACACCATTTCATCAATAAATGTGGAAAAGATAAATGATCTCATTGAAAAAGGAGTTATAACAGGAGGAATGATACCAAAGGTTAAAGCATGTATAAACGCCCTTGAACATGGTGTGAAAAAAGCTCACATACTTGACGGAAGAATTCCCCACTGTGTTCTCCTTGAGATATTTACCCAGGAAGGTATAGGAACTGAAATTATAGTTTAAAACAGGAAAGCTTGATGATTACCTATTTTAAAGATTACCAGGAAAAACTCCTCTATTCAATTACATTTGTTGGAAGTGGTTTTACCTATCTGTACGGCGGGGTTCATTTATACAATGGGGATTATTTTATAGGGATATGTGAAATAATTCTTTCAACACTTGCTGTCATAAATGTATTTCTTTATAAATACCACAAAAATTTTGATCTTGCAGCTGATATTATTCTTGTCCTTATGTTTGCTGTATTAAATCTTCTTATTATTACAGGAGGTCTGGAAAGAACAGGAATATTCTGGATATATACCTTTCCTCTGCTTGCCTTCTTTTTGAAAAGTATTAAAAAGGCTTTTATATGGAATGGTATTTTATTTTTTTCCTTTCTTTTCCTCACTTTCATGCAAAAATCAGGTTTTTTGAGAATATCATACAGTTTCATAGAGATGCGGCAAGCATTATCAGCATATCTTGCGGTCTTCCTTATAGCGTTTTTTTATTCTTACATATTGAAAAGTCTTAATAAAAATCTGTGGAAAGCATCTATCTACGATCCATTGACTGATCTTTATAACCGAAAATATATATATCAAAGTCTCGAACTTGAGATAGAAAGAATAAAAAGAGGTTTGAGAGAAACTGTATGCATAGTTTATATAGATCTGGACAACTTTAAAGTAGTTAATGACATGGATGGGCATATAACAGGGGATAAAGTTTTGAAAAAGGTCTCACACATCCTTAGGAATAATTTTAGAAAGGTAGATCTTCTTGGAAGGGTTGGTGGTGATGAGTTTCTGTTATTGGTTGAAAACTGCAAGATTGAGAAAATTGAGAACAGGCTTAACAAAATAAAGTCAGAAATAGAGGAAAGATTTGAAAAGTACAATCTTTCTCTAAGCTATGGCATTGTGAAGATTCCTGAAGAAACAGAAAAAATGGAAAAAGCCCTAAAAATGGCAGACAAAAGAATGTATATTATGAAAAATAAACATAAAAAAATAGAATCTATTTCCAATTTAAAAAAAACCTGTAAGTGATTTATTTTTTTATTTGAAAAATAGAAGCATTAGGATATAATATAACTGCTCTTTGGAGAGGTGGCCGAGCGGTCGAAGGCGGCTCCCTGCTAAGGAGTTGAGCGGGTTTCCCCGCTCCGAGGGTTCAAATCCCTCCCTCTCCGCCAGAAAAACAGCAGCAGGTTCTATATGGACAAATTTCTTATATCTCTTGCTTCAGCCGTTATTATAATCGCAGGATTAAAAGCCGCTCAGGATATAGTTGTTCAGTTCCTTCTGGCTCTTTTCTTTGCTATCATGTTCCTTCCCATATTTAAGTTTTTTGTTTCAAGAAAAATTCCAAAATGGCTTGCACTGGTATTTGTTCTTTTTATAAATCTGATTTTTGTTTACTTACTTGCCCTAACAATCATTACATCTGTTAACGAAATGAGGGAAAACTTTGGAGAATACCAGCAGAAGCTTAACTGGTACATAAGCGAGGGCAGTAAGATACTGGAAAAGTTCGGTATTCCTTTGCCCCATAACATAACATTTGATTTTTTGAATCCAAATCTTATTCTTCAGTTTTTATCAAACTCCCTTTTAAGTTTTGGAAATATACTTGCAAATGCGATGTTCATAATAATACTTGCTGTTTTTATTCTCCTTGAGAGCGATCTGTTTGCACAGAAACTTAAGATAATATCAAAAGGAAGAGATACAAAACCACTTGTGGATGAGTTTTTTGAAAGTGTTATTCAGTACATGAAGATAAAAACTATAACATCAGGTCTTACAGGTGTACTGGCATGGATTTTTCTATTTTTTCTTGGTATTGATTTTTCCCTTTTATGGGGTGTCCTCGCATTTTTACTTAATTTTATACCAACGATAGGATCAATAATCGCTGCTATTCCTCCCATAACAATAGCTTTGATAGATGGAGGGATAGGATACGCTGTTGCTGTATCTATCTGGTATCTTTCAATAAATATGATTATAGGAAATATAGTTGAACCGAAGTTCATGGGAAAAGGTGTTGGACTTTCGCCTCTTGTTGTTCTGCTTTCCCTCGTATTCTGGGGATGGGTACTGGGGGCTGTTGGGATGTTTCTATCTATCCCCCTAACAATTATAGCAAAAATGGCTTTTGAGCTAAGAGAAGAAACAAGATGGATAGCCGTTTTAATGGACAACGAGGTAAGGTCATAGCTACCTTGCTATTATATAACCGTAAACCCTGTCTGGTTCACCCTTTTTTATCACACTGCACACCTCTTTCATAGTTGATCCTGTAGTCATTATGTCATCAAAAATAAGAACTTTTTTGCCTTTTATATCAATATCCTTCAAACGAAATACCCCTTTTAGATTTTTTAATCTCTGATCTCTGCTGAGATCCATCTGAAGCTCGGTTTTTTTAATCTTTTCAACAACCTCCCAGATCAAGTAAGAAGGAAACACTTTTTTAAGAATTTCCTCAAGATGGTTAAAACCTCTCTTTTTTAATGTTGTTTTGTCAAGTGGAATGTAGGTGATAAGATCTATGTTTTCTTTCCTGACAAAATCTTTAATATCATCCTGTATCTTTTTTGCTATAACGGTAGAAAGGTTTTTATATCCTTTTATCTTGAACTGGTAAATTAGCTCTGTTATGTACCTGTCGTTATTTTTAAAAATCTTTATTCTGTAGAAAACTCTTTTTTTAAAACAAGACTGACAATTTTTTATCTTACTTCCACAACCGGAGCAGTACTCAACATACTCCTTATTTATCATTGACAGACATTCATCGCAAAAAAGATTTTGATCTTTAAAAACAAAAAGATTGCTGCATATCACACATTTTGCAGGAAATAAAGCGTTTAAGAAACTCATGCCACATTCCAGAAATGGTTTAAACTCCCCCTTCCCTTACCTAAGCTCAAAGAGTTTTCTATCGCTCCCTGAACATAAGCTCTTGCAATTCTGATAGCTTTTATACGATCTATCCCTTTTGAGAGACAGGCTGTTATGGCAGATGAAAATGTACAACCTGTTCCGTGGGTGTTTTTTGTCTCTACATAGGGATACTCCATCAGCAAAAACTCTCCCTTATGATAGACAACATCAACAACATTTTTTCCCTGTGGAAGGTGTCCTCCTTTTAGAATAACAGTATCTGCCCCCATTTTTGATATTTCTACGGCAGCTTTTTTCATATCATCAACACTTTTTATCTCCATCCCTGTTATCAACTGAGCCTCATCAATATTTGGCGTCAGTATGTCCGAAACAGGTATTATCTTTTCTACAAAAGTATCAACAGCAGACCCATCAAGTAAAAATTTTCCATTTTTTGATTTTATTACCGTATCAACAACTATATTTTTTATACCAAAATCAACAATAGCCTGATAAACAGCAATCACATTCTCCTCTGTCTGAAGCATTCCTATTTTGACAGCATCTGCCCCTATGTCTTCCACGACAGCCCTTATCTGGTCATAAACAAGCTGGGAAGGGACAGGACTGGACGATATAACACCTAAGCTGTTTTGAACAGTTATTGATGTGATAGCACTCATTCCGTACACACCAAAAGCTGAAAAAACCTTAAGATCAGCCTGTATGCCTGCACCACCACTGTTATCAGAACCTGCTATTGTCAAAGTTATATGAACCATAAAAAACTCCCCAACAGATAATATAATAATGATAATACATAAGCAGGAGTTTAGATGATAAGAGTATTTCTTTTACTGTTTCTTTTATTTTTAACAGCTTTTTCTGAAGAAAATGATATAAAGATCATATCAAACTACCCTCTACCCAAAAATAATATCAAGGAGATTTACCACAAAACAAGAGACATAGATCTCATTATAGATTTCTTAAAAAAAACAGGAGACTTTGAAAAAATATCTTATAAAGACGGAAAACTTTTTCTTAAAAGAAAATTAAGGCTAAAAAAAATAACCGTTAGTGGAAATAGATCTTTCTGGAAAAGAGAAATACTGGCTATAACAGGGCTCGTTGAGGGCTATCCAGTGGACACAAGAATACTCCACAACATTTACACAAGACTGAAAAAGTTTTATATGGATAATGGATTTCCTTTTATTGAGGTGTATATAGATACACAGGTTGATAGAAAAGGAAATGCAAACATAATCCTGAAAATTGAAGAAGGAAAAAGATCG
>JALVEY010000003.1 GCA_027030485.1 Persephonella sp. | reverse complement strand
ACACTGTGGAAGGATATGTTAACACCGTTATGAGGCAGGCTTAAAAGTTCCTTAAGATTTTTAACAGGAAAGCCGGTTGTGTAAAAAGAGCATTTTAAACCTTTTTTCTTAAAATACCAGAAAGCATTCTTAACATTTTCCCAGTTCAGAAGAGGTTCCCCAATACCTGCAAACGCTATATTTTTTATCTCTAACCCATCAGCCACAGCAAGCTCATACTGGGATATGATCTCATCTGCAGTCAGGTTTCTGATCAGACCTTTCATACCGGAAGCACAGAAGGAACATCTTACGGGACAGCCAAGCTGTGTTGATACACACAGAGTATCTCCCCTGTAGTAAACAGACTCAACCGTAAATTGATCGTCCGTTTTAACCTCAAGCAGTTTATTAAGCTGATCCTGTATAACAGTTTCTACTTTCATCGCAGGAATAATATAAATCTTCCCTTGAGATTGTTCAAGCAGGTGTAGTTTATAAACTTAAGATGTGACAAAAACATCTATCAGCTTGGTTTTTAAATTTTCATTCTGGGGTTCAACAAATTTCTCGTAAAGAAAGGGATATTTTTTCTTAATTTCCTTCATATATTTTGAAAGTTCTTTCTCTACGATTAAAAATTCTTTAATTTCTTTCAATGTAAGATTATTAAAATTTTTTAGCAGTTTGTCTCTTTTATAAAATACTTCTTGAATTTCAACAGGATCATTGTCTATAAAATCTTTTATATATTTAACATCTATCTTGTACTGTTCTAATAAATTTTGCATATTTGTCGTTTTCATTTTTTCTAACCTCTATGTATGTTTCTTTTTCACAATTTTCTGAAAGCCCATACTTTATATTTCTCTCCTCAAAAAATTCTTCTATGTTTTCATATCTAAGATGAAAAGCGGTTATTATTCTTCTTTCTTCCATCAAAATCCATACAGTCCATTTATTAAAATAGAAAACTATTTTATCTTTGCAATCTGAAAACTGCCTAACCACGAAATACCTATCTGCATTTTTTATTGTGGCTTTGACAATTTCGGTGTAAGTGTTCAAGACTTTATTCATTTCTTCGTTTTCCGTATTTTAAGTCTTTAATTTGAAAGCAGATATTTTGATCAAACATAAATAAACAGATAGGCGAATTTTTCCAAAGATAACCTTTTGATTTATAATTATCATTAAAAACATAATCCGGAGGACAGTTTTTGAAATCCTTAACAGCTAACGAGATAAGGGAAAGTTTTTTAAGATATTTTGAAGAGAAAGGGCATACAAGAGTAAAGTCTGCTTCCATAATACCAGAAACAGACCCAACCCTACTTTTTGTTAACGCAGGTATGGTACCTTTTAAAAATGTTTTTTTAGGTATTGAAAAAAGACCTTACAAAAGGGCAACATCATGCCAGAAGGTTTTCAGAGTGTCAGGAAAACATAACGATCTTGATAATGTTGGATACACACCAAGACACCACACATTTTTTGAGATGCTTGGGAATTTCTCCTTTGGTGATTATTTCAAAAAAGAATCGATACAGTTTGCGTGGGAATATCTTACAGAGGTTTTACAGATACCGCAGGAAAAACTCCTTGTTTCTGTGTTTGAAGAAGATGAAGACGCTTACGAGATATGGAATAAAGTAATAGGTCTGCCTGAAGGTAAGATACACAGGTTAGGAGTTGAGGATAACTTCTGGTCAATGGGAGAAACAGGTCCCTGTGGTCCATGTTCTGAGATTTATTACGACAGAGGTGAGGAGTTCGGAAATCCACAGCTTGGTTCACCTGAAGACAACAGATACCTTGAGATATGGAACCTTGTTTTTATGCAGTACAACAGGGACGAAACAGGAAAGTTAACCCCCCTTCCGTATCCCAACATAGATACAGGTATGGGACTTGAGAGGATAGCCTCCGTTCTTCAGGGGGTTTCTTCAAACTATGAAACCGATCTTTTTATGCCTATAATCAGGTTCACTGAAGACATCAGCGATAAAGAGTACAATCCAGAAAAACCCTCTTCAAAAGAGACCGTTGCTATGAGGGTTATAGCCGATCACCTCAGGGCTATAACATTTCTGATTTCTGACGGGGTTTTCCCATCAAATGAGGGAAGGGGGTATGTTCTCAGAAGAATTCTCAGAAGAGCTCTCAGATACGGAAAAGAGATAGGCATAGAAAGACCCTTTCTGTTTGAAGGTGTTGATGTAGTTATAGATATTTTCAAAGAGCCATACCCTGATCTGATCGGAAACAGAGGGTTTATAAAAGGTCTTGTCAAGGCAGAAGAAGAGAAATTCATAAAAACCCTCAAAAGAGGAATGGAGATCCTGTATGAGATTATAGAAAAAGCAAAGAAGGAAGGAAGACATCACATTACAGGAAAAGAGGTGTTTATGCTTTATGACACTT
Source organism: Persephonella sp. (assembly GCA_027030485.1). Classification (GTDB taxonomy): domain Bacteria; phylum Aquificota; class Aquificia; order Aquificales; family Hydrogenothermaceae; genus Persephonella_A. Next base: position 3,585 of record JALVEY010000003.1, on the reverse strand, counting down.
ACGGATTTCCTGTTGATCTTGTTGAGGATATAGCAAAGGATAATAACTTTGGTATAGACATCGGGGAGTATTACAAACTCCTTGAAGAACAGAGAGAAAAAGCAAGGGCATCATGGAAATCGCAGGCAAAAGAGGTAAAAAAGGTTTATCTTGAGCTGAAGAATAAACTCCCTGAAAATCAGTTTGTCGGTTATGAAAAACTTGAGGTTGAAGATGCAAAAATACTTGCTGTGGTAAAGGATGAAAAAGAGGCAAAACAGCTGAGAGAAGGAGAAACAGGGGAGGTAATACTTGACATCACCCCGTTTTATCCGGAAAAAGGAGGACAGGTTGGAGACACAGGGATATTAGAAGGTGATGGTTTTTTATTTGAGGTTACAGATACAAAAACTCCAACAGAAGGGATAATAATCCACAAAGGAAAAGTAATATTTGGAAATCTCAAAAAAGATTCCACTGTACATGCAAAGGTTGACAGGGAAAGAAGACAGGACATAATGAGACACCACACAGCAACCCACCTATTACACGCAGCTTTAAGATCACTTCTCGGGGATCATGTTAAACAGGCAGGTTCTCTTGTTCACCCAGAATATCTGAGGTTTGATTTTACTCATTTTGAAGCTTTGTCAGATGAAGACATAAAAAGGATTGAGGAGTTTGTAAATCAGGAAATAATGGCAAACCATCCTGTAGTGTGCAAAGAAATGCCTATAGATGAAGCCCTTAAAGCAGGAGCTATAGCTATATTTGAGGAAAAGTACGGAGAGGTTGTAAGGGTAATATCAGCAGGAATTTCAACAGAGCTGTGCGGGGGAACTCATGTATCAAGAACAGGAGACATAGGATACTTCAAAATTATCTCAGAAACTGCTGTAGGATCAGGAACAAGAAGAATAGAGGCTGTTGCAGGAAGAAAAGCTGTTGAAAAAGGGTTAAAAGAGCATTTTCTGATAAAAGATATAATGCATATTCTAACATCAAAAGAAGATCAGATAATTGACAGAATAGAAAGTCTGAAACTGAAAGTAAAAGAGCTTGAGAGGGAGCTTGAGAGCATAAGAAAAAAATCTGTAGTTGATAGAATAACCCAGATACTTAACATTGAGGAAAGGGAAGATTACAAGGTAGCTTACGGGAAGCTTGATAGTTTATCCCCAAATGAGCTTAGAGATCTTGCAGATGTTGCAAGGGCAAAATTAGGCAGATCTGTTGTCCTCCTTGCATCAGTTGACAGAGAAAAAGGAAAAATAAACCTTATCACAGCAGTATCAAAAGACCTTACAGACAGGATAAAAGCAGGTGATATTATCAGAGAGATCGCTCCTATATTAGGTGGAAAAGGCGGAGGGAGACCAGACATGGCTCAGGGAGGAGGAACACAGATAAACAATCTGGAAATGGCGTTTAAAAAATTTTTAGAGCTGGTATAGATGGTTGATAACAAAAAATTGGAAGGCTTTTTTATTATCAGTTTTTTTATTTTCGCCAGCTTTTGGACAGGAAAAGTTTATTGATTTGATTCACAGAAAAATATCATCAGCGGTATACACAACAGTTTCAAGTTTGGATAATTTTTTTGCAGATCCCCGTATAAAAGAAGAATCTAAAGCCTATTTGAGATTCAGGGCGGGGTTTAGTTATAATTCCTCCCCTTCGTTCAATAACATTCTGAAGGTAGATTTCAAAATAAGGCTTATAAAACTTGAAAAAAGGTTAGGCATATTTGTTGAAAGCTATAAGGAGAGATTAACAAGAAAAGAGGAAGAAGAGCCTGTTGAGATAAAAGAGAGAAACAAAGAGCAGATTTCCTTAGGAATTGAATACAAGCCAAAAAAACAGAAAATAGTAAGACATAGATTTTCAGTAGGTATCACAAGTTCTCCAAAGATCTATGCAAAATATTTTATATCTAATGTTCCTGTAATTTATAAAAGGTGGGAAATAACCGCTTACCAGTGGTTCAGGACAGAAAAAAAGATGAATGATTACAAACTTGAGGAAAGGACACAGCTTTATATAGACAGATTGTTAGCACCAGACTTTGTATGGAGAATATATCTTGAAAGATACAAGGATTCAAAAACACCATATCAGGTTATAAACTACATATCCTCAATCAGGATGTTCAATCCTGTAAAGTTCTATAAGAGATCTTTAGCTATAGAATCTTTCGCAGGCCTTACACAAAAAAAACTTATAAATGCCGAAGTATCAAACTATACCTTACAGTACAGAATCAGGGCTAATATTTACAAAGATTGGGCTTTTTTCAATATTCACACAGGTTCAAACTGGCCAAAAAGTAGAGGTTTTAAAGGAACTCCTTTTATTAAAGTTTTTTTTGAGTTCTATTTTGGAAAAATATGATGCTCTGGAAGATTTAAAATTATTTTTGAGAAAGTCTTATACATCAAAATTTGATAAAATTAATAAATTACTACAATTTCTGGAGGTTTTATGCCTTACAGACTTTATCAGGAGGAAAAACAAAAGGCTGTCAATGTTCTTAATGAGATAAAGGTTAAGCTCTACAACAGAGGCTGGTTTCCTGCAACAAGCGGAAACCTTTCTTACAAACTGCATGATGATCCCCTTTATTTTGCAATAACAAGCAGCGGAAAAGACAAAGGAACTGTAACACACGAAGACGTGATTTTTGTTGATAAAGATGCAAAACCTATAGAAAAAACAAGGCTAAAACCTTCAGCAGAAACGAAGATCCATTCCCAGATATACCAGAAAACAGATGCAGGGTGCGTTATTCACATTCATACTGTAAACAATAACTTTGTCTCACAGGTTTATTTTGAGAATGGTTATGTTCCGCTGAAGGATATGGAGATGATAAAAGCCCTTGATATATGGGAAGAAGATGCTTTCTTAAAAGTTCCAATTATTGAAAACTGGTTTGATCTTGATAAACTTGCTTCAGAAGCAGGAAAATCTGTAAATCCTGAAGTTCCGGGACTTTTGATAAGAAATCACGGAATATATGCATGGGGAAGAAATGAGTTTGAGGCAAAAAGGCATATAGAGGCGTTTGAGTTTATGTTTGAGTATATGAAAAATATGATGTTATTCACAGGAAAAATTCTTTAGGAGGTGCTGAAGATGCCAAAGATAGTTTTTAGGGATACAGGTAAGACGATAGAAGGTGTTGAGGCTGTAAAAGAATTTTTAGAAAAGTACGGTATAACCTATGAGAGATGGGGTGTTGAAAGACTCCCGGAAGATCTTAGAAAAAATTATGATCTGTCTCAAGAGGAGCAGGAAGCTATAATACAGGCGTACAAAGAGGAACTTGACAGACTGAAAAAAGAAAAAGGCTACATAACAGAAGATATCGTTGTTCTTTCAGAAAAAACACCAGACCTTGATAAACTTATGGCAAAATTCAAAAGGGAACACCACCACACAGATGATGAGGTCAGGTTTGTGGTTGATGGAAGCGGCCTGTTTCCGGTAAAGATAGACGGTCAGATTGTTGAGATACATGTAGAGGCAGGTGATCTGATAGTTGTTCCGGCAGGAGCAAGGCACTGGTTTGAGCTTGATGAGAATAAAAAAATAAAATGTATCAGG
>JALVEY010000002.1 GCA_027030485.1 Persephonella sp. | reverse complement strand
GGGGTCGGAACAGAAAGAAAACCTATTGTAGTAAAAACAGAAAAATATATTTTTGTAGCACCTGATAACGGTCTTCTAACTCTTGCTCTTAAAAACCAGGAAATAGAAAAAATAATCCATATAACAAATCAGAAATATATGCTAAAAAGGGATACAGAAACATTCCACGGGAGAGATATATTCGCTCCTGTTTCTGCATATCTGTCTAAAGGGGAAGCTCTGGAAAATTTCGGTGTTGAGATTGAGAGCTATAAAAATATAGACTTTCCGGAAGTTTATGTTGAAAACGGCTATATGATAGGTCAGATAATAAAGTTTGACAGGTTCGGAAACGGTATTACAAATCTGGAAGTCATTCCGGATTTTGAGGAGATTGTAATTAGAGACTTTAGTATAAAAAGAATATGCCGAACTTTTTTAGAAGGGGATGGAGATAAGCCCAATATTATTAAGGGTAGTTTTGGTTTTTATGAGGTGTTTCTCCCTGAGGGGAGTGCAAAAGATGTTTTTAGGCTAAAAATCGGGGAAAAAATAAGAATAAAACTAAAGAGGTGAGGGATGTTTATAATAAGATGTTCAAACTGTGGGTTTGAGATAACAGATGAAAAACAGGTAAGGCTTTACGGTGGTGTTGACCTTGCAGTGAAGGTTGTAAGTATTCCGGGATCCCCGGTAGAGAAAAGAAGACAGATATCAAACCTTTTTAATCAATATAAAGTTCCCTGCCCAAAATGTAAAAAGACAGATATATGGACGTGGTTATAGGTTCTTCTTTATCTCTTCGTATGTTTCGGCTACAATCTGGTTCAGATCTTTTTTTTCTGGATAGATAGGTTTCAGGAACTTTATTTTTATCCTGTGGGGTTTAGGGAGTTTTGATCCAATAGGAAAAGCCTCAAATGCTCCTTTTATAACAACTGGAACAACGGGTATATTAAGCTGTTTTGACAGAATTCCAAAAGCCTTTTTGAATGGAAGAAGATTTCCGTCTCTCGTCCTTGCCCCTTCAGGAAAGATAACTACAGATTTGCCTTCCTTAAGGAGAGAAGCTGTTTTGAGAAGTGAACCTTTCAGATCCTTGTTTATGTTAACAGTAAGAACATGGAAGATTTTTCCTATTTTTTTTCGGATACCTTCAGGGAAGTATATCTCTTCTGCTAAAAAGTAAAGATCTTCAAGTTTTTTGTCTGGAACCGCTGATATAAGTAAAAATCCATCAAGAAAACTCTGATGGTTTGGAGCCATTATAAATGGAGGATCAGGTATGTTTTCCTGATCTTCTACTTCAAGGGAGAAGTAGATTTTGAAAACCGGTTTTATAACCTTTTTCAGCAATACAAGGGGTTTCTTATTTTGTGATACATCAATGCTGACCTTTTCTTTCAGAATTTTTGACCAGTCTGTTTCTACCCTTTCAACCTTTTTTTTCTTAGTTTTAATAACTTTTGATAATTCTTCAACGGTTGGATTTTTTGATATGTCTTCTTCTGTGAGGTTTACGCCAAAAGAGTTTTCAATAAATGATAAAAGCTCAACCTTTTCAAGGGAATCAAGTCCTAAGTCTATCTCTATATGCTGGTAAGGATACACCTCTCTTTTTGCTACCGCTTTGAGATAATCTTTCAGTATTCTGTATTCCTCATAATCAGGCTCTTTTACCGTTTTTGGTTTTTCTGTTTCTTTAAGAAACTGATCAAGTAAAAATCTTCTTACCTTTCCAAGTCTTGTTTTTGGAAGCTCTTTTTTTACTATTATGATGCCTGATATTCTTTTATAGTCAGGCAGTTCACGGTTAACCGGATCAATAACATTCCATTTTATTGTTTCCTGAATGTTTACAATCCCCTTTTCAGAAATCAGATCAAGATCCGGATATATAACAGCTGTTAGTCTACCGTCCTTAAGGACAACAGCAACCTCTTTTACAAGATCAGATTTTTTTAATATTTTTTGTTCTATTTCTTCAGGATTTATATTTTTTCCTGAGGGCAGAACGATAATATCTTTTTTTCTACCTGTGATGTAGATATACCCGTCCTGATCTATATGCCCCAAATCACCTGTGTAGAACCAGCCGTTTCTTATCACCTTTGCTGTTTCTTCAGGTTTCTTCCAGTATCCTTTCATAACATTGTTTCCTTTAACAACTATCTCCCCATCTTCAATCTTTACAGTCACTCCTTCTATAGGTTTTCCTGCAGAACCTAACTTTATTTTGTCTGGTGGATTAAAAGATACGATTGGGGAGGTTTCTGTTAGTCCGTATCCCTCAATAATAGTAAAACCTAAAGCCCACAGATCCTTTGCTGTATCAACATCAAGTTTTGCTCCCCCTGAAACAAAGTATTTTATGTTTCCGCCGAAAGTTTGGTGAACCTTTTTGAAGATAGTTTTGCTTAATCTTCTGTTGTTTATTTTTTTTGCTATAAGGAAAAGGGCTTTCGCAATCCGGTTTTTGTTTATCTCCTGAAATATCTTTCTGTGGAAAAGCTGATAAAGTCTTGGAACACCTATTAGAACTGTTATTTTGTCTTTTTGAAGAGTTTTTATTATCTCTTCTGCAGATAATTTTTCAATAAAAGAGATACCAGCACCGATATGAAGGGGGAAAAGCATTGACACCATCAAAGGATAGGAGTGATGAAAAGGAAGAATGGCTATTGTGCTGTCTGAACTGTCTGCTATCTCTGTTTTTTTCAGACCGTTTATGTTTGATAAAAGGTTTTTGTAACTCAACATAACCCCTTTGGGCTTTCCTGTTGTTCCTGATGTATAAAGGATAACAGCGGTGTCGTCAGGTTTTTTCTCAGGTTTTTTATACTCTTTTTTTATTTTTGGGATCTCTTCGTATATAAGAATGTCCGGTTTATGGTCAGAAAGGGAGACCGCTTTTTCAAGGGTTTCTACCTTTTCCTTTTCTGTAAAGATGTATTTAGGCTGGCAGTCCTGTATTATGTACTTTATCTCTTCAGGCTCGGACATAAAATCTATGGGAACAGGTATACCTCCTTTTTCCCATACAGCAAAAAAGCTGTATATCCATTCAGGTCTGTTGTAAGAGTAGATACAGACTCTATCTTCAGGATTAATTTTCAGGTTAGATGAGAAGAAATGAATATTTTCCACAATTTCATCTTTTTTTATTACCCTGTCCTTATATAAAAGTCTGCTTTTGTCTGATACGGCTATCATAATTTTTATATTTGAATATAAAGAGCTTTTTTCTAATTTGCAAAATATTTAAAAATAATGGTTGTGGGGTTGACAATGACTGAATTTTGTTCTAAATTATTGTTCCTTTTGGTTGAGCCGCTAGCTCAGTTGGTAGAGCACCGGTCTTTTAAACCGGTGGTCCTGGGTTCGACCCCCAGGCGGCTCACCACGACGCCCCCGTCGTCTAGCCAGGCCTAGGACACCGGCCTTTCACGCCGGCGACACGGGTTCGAATCCCGTCGGGGGCACTCAAAATAAGGTCGGTTAGCTCAGATGGCTAGAGCGCCTGCCCGACACGCAGGAGGTCGGAGGTTCGAATCCTCCACCGACCATTTCTATCTTGAAATCCCTCCTTCCTTTCCTAAATTTAGTATTAGCATAAAAAAAGGAGGGATATAATGAGGGTCTTTATAAAAGAGGTTGGAGGGAAGTTTATCCTTATTAACGCAAATACCGGTGAAGAGATCAATCAGTTTACTGATATTTCTGATGCTGTCAAGTATTCACTTGAAAAAGGTTATCAACTTCCTTTAAGATCTGTTGATGGTGAGTTTGTTGTTGATAAAGAAGGAAACCCTGTCTATATAAATGAAAAAGGAATATTAGAGCTTGCAGACGGAACACTCCTTGAAGGTTGTAGAATTTGTCCCAAGTGTGGGTGGATAGCTTACTGGGAAGAGGTTATTGATCCGGATAAAGAGCCGAGGGAATGTTATGTATGTCCCCACTGTGGGTATGTGTTTGATTGTACACCTGAAGAGGAGGATATAGGGGCTGGAGATTAAGCCCCTTTCTCTGCCTGAGTTTTTTCTTTTTCTGTAGTTTCCACCTTCTTTTCCTCTTTTATCTCAGGTTCAAGCTCTTTTGCTTTTACAACCTTTTCTTCTTTTTCTTCTTCTCCGCTTAAGGAACTTTTAAAGCTCCTTATTCCTTCACCGAGCCCCCTGCCTATTTCAGGCAGTTTTCTTGCACCGAAAAGGAGGAGAAGAATACCAAATATAAGTAAAAGCTCAGGAATACCTATACCACCTATCATAAAAATCCTCCTTTACATACCTTTGAGTTTTTTAACTGCTCTAATTATATCATCTATAGAGTCTTCTATTTTCTTAGGCTCCCACACATGAACAATTCTTCCTTCAGGGTTTATAAGGAAAGCTGTGCTAACTATCTTTTCTTTCTCAATACCGTGAACATTTACCTTTTCATAAACTCCGTATCCTTTTATTGTTTCCATGGTTGGATCGCTCAGCATTATAAATTTTATGCCGTGTTCATTTTTAAATCTTTTGTGCTCCTCAACAGGATCGGCATCAATTAGAACAGGAATTACGCCGTATTCCATAACCTTTTCAAGGTTTTCTTTAATGGGGCATTCGCTTCTGTCGCATCTGCTTTTTTCTTCAGTTGATGTAAAATAAAGAAGAATATATTTATTTTCTCCAAGAAGATCAGACAGACTTACTTTCTTCTCATCTTGATCAAAAAGATGAAATTCTGGTGCTATCTCTCCTACTTTTCTCAGTTTGTCCTTAGCCATACCGTACCTCCCTTTTCTGTTTTAGGTCTTCAAGGAGCTGATCCATATGCTGAAACCTGTGGTCTCCACCGGGAAACATTTTCACATAAAAGCCTTTAAAGAATTCAGCTGTTTTTTTACTGTCTAAAAGCTCATCACCTTCATCAAGATAAATATATATCTTGTCTTTTATTTTTTGTAGTTCTTCAACAGGGATTTCTATTTTTTTTAAAAATTCTGTATATTCCTCCTTAAACTCGTACTCCTCTCCTGTTTTGTAATTTTTTTGGGGACCGATTTCAGATTTAAGGTCTTCTGACGGCTTTATGGAAGGGTTTATAATGACCCCCGGTATGTCAAACTTATAGGACAGGTATAATGTATAAGCTCCTCCCAGGGAGGTTCCAATTAGAAGGAGAAGCTGTTCATTTTTTAGGTTTCTTATAAGCAGTTCAAGCTGTTTTATCGCTTTTTCCGGGTTATAAGGAAGGTTTATTGACAGAACATTTTCATCGCCGAAATGTTCTTTCAGTTTGCTTACCTTATCCCCGTATCCTGCTGAATTAAAACCATGAATGTATATAACTATCATCAAAAAATCCCTTGAAAAAATCTGTCTTTATATTATATTAGTGAAACTGTAAATTGCAAAAAGTAAAGAGTTGTTGACAATCTAAAAAATTTTTGTATATAATTTTTGCCTCGTTAGCTGGCGTAGCTCAGTCGGCAGAGCAGGTGATTTGTAATCACCAGGTCGTGGGTTCAAGTCCCACCGCCAGCTCTTAATAGAATAAGTGGAGGAGTCGCCTAGTCTGGCCAATGGCGGGAGACTGTAAATCTCCTGGCGTAAGCCTGCGCAGGTTCGAATCCTGCCTCCTCCACCAGATAAACTGAATAAGCGGGAGTAGCTCAGCTGGTAGAGCATCTGCCTTCCAAGCAGATGGTCGCGGGTTCGAGTCCCGTCTCCCGCTCCATTAAATTCAGCAAAATTTCCTTTACAAAAAATCTTGTTCTTTGTTATAATATTTTTTTGCTTGTATAATCCCCCATTTTTGCCCACGTAGCTCAGTCGGCAGAGCACACCCTTGGTAAGGGTGAGGTCGGCGGTTCAAGTCCGCTCGTGGGCTTAGCGGGAATATCTTAAAAATTTTGGAGGTAATAAAGAGAATGGCGAGAGAGAAATTTGAGAGGAAGAAAGAGCACGTAAACGTGGGGACGATAGGACACGTTGACCACGGTAAGACGACATTAACAGCGGCTATAACATACGTACTATCAAAGAAAGGACTGG
>JALVEY010000001.1 GCA_027030485.1 Persephonella sp. | reverse complement strand
GTGACATAGCTGAAGAAATTCTGGAAACCTGCGAACAGGGCAATTTTGATCTTGTTGTGATAGGTGCCCACAGAAAAGCACTTCACACAAGTTTTCTTTTAGGAAATGAAGCGGAAAAGATTGTTAATAAAGCAAGATCCTCTGTTCTGGTGGTTAAAGGCAAACCTTTAGATGAGGGTATTAAAAAGATTTTGTGCGGTTATGATTTTCTGCCGAACTCTATTGAAGCCCTTGAAACAGCTAAAGAGATAGCAAAAAAAACAGGAGCCGAGTTAGACATTGTTCATGCAGATACAGAGGAAGGATTTGCCCACTTCAGCCATATATATGAAACCGTTTTTCAAAAAAAGGTAAATATACTAAAAAAATTAATTGAAGACCTTGCAAAAGAAGGTATAAAGGCAGATTTTGAGGTAATAAAAGCAGAACCATCAAGGGCGATTTTAGAAGCTGCAAAAGATTTTAAATCCGATCTTATTGTTGTTGGAAAAAGGCAAAGAAAGGATATAAAGAGGTTTTTCTTGGGAACTATTGCGATGAAAGTGGTTAAAAACTCTACAGTCCCAGTTCTAATAACAAGAAGAAGGTAAAAAAATGATAAAAAAATTATTTTTAGTGTTAACCTCTTCCTTTCTGTATTCCTGTATTCCTGTTAAAGGAAATGAAAAAACGGACAACATTTATTTTTACTATGCTGCCTGCAAATACTCAGCAAGATCAGGAGATTTTAAGACCGCTGTTTATTATTGCAAAAAAGCCATAAAAGTAGAACCTAACATACCACAATTTTATGAGGATACTGTAAGGTTCGCCATACATGGTAAAGACAAAAAAGATGCAATGGAAATACTTGAAAAATATCTAAAGAAATTTCCAGACAAACCTGAGGTTTATACATTTTCCGCATCGGTCTACTCAGAATTAAAAGAATACAAAAAAGCAGAAAAAGTTCTTCTTGAGGGCTTAAAAAGATTTCCAAAAAACGAAAAGATACTATCACATCTAATTGATATATATTTCAAAGAAAGTAAAGTTGAAGAGGCTGAACAGGCATTAAAAAAGTTATTGAAAATAAAACCTGATGATCCCCGAATTTATTACGTTCTTGGAAGAATTTATCTTTTTAAAAACCAGAAAGATAAAGCGATAGATTACCTTGAGAAAGCGGTCAAAATAGATCCTCTGTACACCCCTGCATTTACCCTTCTTGGAACAATATACTCGCAGGATAGAAAGTGGGAAAAAGCTGAACAGATTTACAAAAAAGTACTAAAAAAGGATCCTGAAAATATTGAGGCATTAAATAGACTATTCCAGATATATGTCCAGACAGACCAGGATGAAAAAGCTGAAAAGGTGATAAACAAAATAATTAAACTTTACCCAGAAAATAAAGACGCCCTTTTGAAAAAATTCCTTCTTTACCTGAAAGAAAACAAAGCAAAAGAGATCGTTGAAGAACTTGAAAAACTTTACGCAAAAAATCCTAAAAACCTTAGCGTTGCAATGATCCTTGGAATGGCTTATGAAAGTCTTGGAAAATACAGGCTTGCAGAGGAACTTTATCTGAAAGTACTTGAGGCAGATCCTGAAAACTTGGATGTCCTTGAAAGGTTAACGGAAGTTTATATAAGAATGAAAAAGTACAGTACAGCTATAGATGTTCTGAAGAAGATGTACAGCATAAATCCACAAGATCACAAATTACTCATAATGATGGCACAGCTTGAGGACGAGAGAGGAAACACATTAAAAGCCCTTGAGATACTAAAAAAGGCAAAAGAGATAGATCCGGAGGATCCTGTCATTTATTTTTATGAAGGTGTATTTTATGACAAGTTGAACGAATGGACTAAAGCCGAAAAAGCTCTTCTTAAAGCTATTGAACTAAGACCGGAATTTCCTGATGCTTTAAATTATCTTGGATATTCCTACATAAATAGGGATATAGCCATTGATAAAGGAATTCAACTGGTTAAAAAAGCTTTACGTCGTGTTCCTGATAATCCTGCTTACATTGATAGTTTAGCATGGGGGTATTTTAAAAAAGGAAAATACAAAAAAGCTCTTGAATTGATAAAAAAAGCTTACAAGATGATTCCTAAAGATCCTGTTATAAATGAGCATTATGCAGAAATTCTTGAAGCCTTAGGAAGAAAAAAAGAGGCATTAAAATATTACAGGAAAGCACTGGATATAATTAAAAACACAGGTGAAGAAGGTGAGCCAGGACTAAAAGAAAAGATAATAAGGAAAATAAAAGAACTGGAAAAATGAAAAAGGTTTATACTTTACTTCTTCTTATTTTAATCATTCTGTCATCCTGTGCACCTTTAAAAAAGGAACAAAGCTGTACTTCTCATTTCGAAAAGGTCAAATTTTTGTCCCAACAGAACAAAAACTATTTTATTAGGGGAAACATATTTTCACACGGAATATACTTTGTATTTTACGGTGATCTTGGCGAAAGGACATTTATTACCGTAAGATCACCTTTTGGAAGAAAGCTTTTCTCAATTTCATACAAAAATGGTGAGATATGTTTATTCCTTCCTGACAAACCTGAAAAATGTGGTAAAGATCTTGATATGTACTGGGATTATCTGAATATCAAAACACCTTTTGATCTAAAGAACTTGCTAACAGGAAAATTTCATATTAGTAAAAATGCAGATTATTACTGTGAAAATAAAAGTTTGATTGTTAAGTATAGCAGAATGCAGATATTTTACGAAGGTTTAAAAATAAAAAAGGTCAATTTTAAAAATTTCTCTGCGTATTATTATTATGAAGATGGAAAAATAGAAAAGATCGTTATCAAAGAAAATGGGAAAGAGATTTTCAGAATATATGTTAGAGAACTGAGGGAAGTGTGAGCTACATAATAAAAATATGCGGGCTTACCGATAAGGATCAGGCATTAAAAATAGGAAAAATGGGGGCTACCCACATAGGAATGATCCATTATGAAAAAAGCCCCAGACATATATCCCTTGAGAAAATAGAGGGTATATCAAATGTTCTAAAAGGTATATCAAAATCTGTCGCTGTAGTGGTCAATCCTTCCAGAGGACTTGTTGAAGAGCTTTTAGAGATTGTTGATCTTGTTCAGCTACATGGTGATGAAAACCCTGAGTTTGTTTCCTTTTTCCCGAAAGAAAGAGTTATAAAAGCCTTCAGGATAAAGTCAGAAAAGGACATAGACAGAATAAAACCTTTTACACAGATGGGAATAACAATACTGATAGATGCCTACTCAGAGAAAGCATACGGAGGAACAGGAAAGCAGATAAATCCTGAACTTGCAAAAAAGATAGTAGATTTTTACAGCAAAACTGTTCTTTCAGGGGGATTATCTCCAGATAATCTGCCTGATATTCTTAAGTATATAAAACCTTACGGTGTTGATGCTTCATCAAAATTAGAAATAAAACCGGGAATAAAAAATCTTAAGAGAACCGAAACTTTTATAAAAACAGCAAGGAAGTTTTATGAGTCAGTTTATAAAACAGCTTAAACCTGCTTTTGAAGAGGCAGCCCTCCCTGTTGTTAAACTGCTCAACAGGGTAGGAATAACGCCCAACATTTTGACTTTCTTAGGTGTTGTTTTTGTAGGGATAGCTTCTTTTTTTATTTACAAAGGGGAATTTATTAAAGGGGGTGTTATTCTTCTGCTTGGTAATCTGTGCGATGCCCTTGACGGAATTTTAGCAAGAAAATTTAACCTTAACTCAAAATTTGGTGCTTTTTTTGATTCATTGACAGATAGGATCTCTGATTTTTTACCTATCATATCTTTAGGACTTTACTTTAGGGAAAATGAATATATTCTTATGCTGTCAGCCTTTGCAGTTTTATTTTCTTTCCTTGTAAGTTATGCACGGGCAAGGGCAGAAGGGCTCGGTATAAACTGTAATGTTGGGATCATGGAAAGGACAGAAAGATCTGCAGTACTTATACTTTCCCTGCTCACAAATCTCCCTGTGGCAGGTCTTGTAATAATAACTGCTGGAGCTGCTATAACAACTATCCAAAGAATTTTTTATGTTTATAAAAATTCAAATTAAACTATTTTGATGTTTTTGGAACAAGGGTAAACAGCATGTTCCTTCCTTCTTTTTTTGGAGGTTTTTCTACCTTCGCTATATCAGAAAGATCTTGAATTATCCTGTTTGCAAGTTTCTCCCCAAGCTCAGGGTGTATATTTTCTCTTCCTCTGAACCATATCCACACTTTTACTTTGTCCCCTTCCTCAATAAACTCCCTTATATGTCTGACTTTGGTCTGGTAGTCGTGATCCTCAATCTTTATTCTGAATTTTATCTCTTTAACATTCTGCATTTTTGCTTTCTGTTTTTTCTTGGCTTCTTTCTCTTTTTTCTTCTGCTCAAATTTGTACTTACCGTAGTCCATTATCTTGCACACAGGAGGATTTGCGTTAGGGGACACCTCTACAAGATCAAGATTTTTATCTTCTGCAATTCTTAACGCTTCCTCAACAGGTAAGATCCCTAAGTTCTGACCATTTTCATCAATAAGCCTTACCTCTTTTGCCCTGATCTGTCTGTTAACTCTTAATTCTTGAATGACTAATTTACCTCCAGTTTTATTTTAAAATCATTATAAATCTTTGTGTGCTTTTTGTAATCTTTTTTTTCTTCAGGGAAATCTGATCTGTAATGTGTCCCTCTGCTTTCTTTTCTTGTTTTTGCTGATAATATTATACCCTTTGACAGATACACAAGATCAACAAGATACCTGCTGTTTTTATACAAAAGAAGTTCCTTTTCCATTTTTTCTATTTTTGACAGGACATAATTAAGACCTTCTTTATTCCTTTCTAAACCCACATAATCCCACATCAGATTCTTCAATTTAAGGAGATAATCCCTCTTTTTTTCCTTGTTTATTACTTTTGTTCCCACCCCTTTTGAACTTATTCTAACACCGGACATTTTTGTATTCATATTGTATATGTAAACTGAGTAAGCAGTTTTATAACCAAATGTAATACACTCAAGGAGAGAGTTGCTTGCAAGTCTATTTGCCCCATGTATTCCTGTGCATGAACTTTCACCTACACAAAAAATCCCTTCAACTGATGTTTTTCCGTTTGCTGTTGCTTCAATTCCGCCTATTGAGTAATGGGCTGCCGGACTGACCGGAATAAGATCGTCTTCTGAAAATCCAAAATTTTTAATTAGATTATACACTGTAGGAAATCTTTTCTTTACAGATATTCCTTTTTCTTTTAAAGGCTTTAGATCAAGAAAAACCTTTTCGCCCTTTGCATATTTCTTAAATATAGCCCTTGCCACCTCATCTCTGGGCTTCATTTCATCAACAAATCTTTCTCCCTTTTGATCAACAAGGATAGCCCCTTCCCCTCTTACAGCTTCTGTTATAAGATAGGCAGGCTGATTTTCAATAAAAAGTGCAGTAGGGTGAAACTGAATAAACTCAAGATCCTTAAGAACGCAACCTGCCCTGTAGGCTGCCCCTATGGTATCCCCTGATATCTTGTATGCTGATGTGTTCCTCAGGTATATAGGACTGTATCCCCCTGTGGCTATAATCAGGGATTTACTTCTTATCAAAAGTTTTTCTGATCCGTTGCTCACAATTATTCCAACATAACGGTTATCAACTGTAAGTATCTCTTCAAGGTAATAGTTCAGTAAAAAATCAATTCTGTCTTTAACAAGGTTATAAAAAACTGTTCCAATAGCAGAGCCTGTTTGGTCTTTTACATGGAGAACCCTTCTTTTTGAATGTCCTCCCTCTTTAGTTAAAAGAATGTTTCCCTCTTTATTCCTGTCAAATGGAACATTGTAATTTATCAAATCTACAACCCTTTCAAGACCTTCCTCAACCAAAATCCTAACATTTTTTCCGATGCACAGACCTCTACCGGCTCTTATGGTATCCCTATAGTGAATCTGTGGATCATCCTCTTTTCCTATAGCAGCAGCTATCCCACCCTGTGCCAGAAAAGAGTTTGATATTGTGGGGGTTTTTTTTGAGATAACAAGGGGTTTAATTCCAAGTTTAACAAGCTGAACAGCGGTGCTTAAACCTGCTATTCCGGCTCCTATGA